>JBOHCO010000659.1:0-4431 GCA_050698895.1 Streptosporangiaceae bacterium | reverse complement strand
GTCAGTCACGGGGGCAGCTGACGGCCCGCCGCGGACTGGTTACCGGCGCACCGAGAAGAACAGGAACAGGTTGGTGACGATGTTGCCGGTCACGCCGCTCTTGGGGTTGCGCTGAAGTCGCTGGAGCTCGGCGTCGCTCCGGCCGTGGACGATCTTGTTCCATGCGGACGGGCTGCTGACGCCGACGACGACCACGTTCCACCACTCGGCCTGGCCGCTGTTGGCGGTGGCCACGATGTGGCTGTGCGCGGGCAGCTTGAGGTTGCTGGTGCCCTTGCCCAGCACCGCCGACAGGTCGATGGTGGCAGGGTGGTCGATGCAGTGACCGACGACCGGGCACTGCAGGGTCGAGCGCTTGGGCGTGAAGCCCAGCGGGACGACTACGTACAGCGGGTCGAAGGTCCGCGACGGCGTCTGGGTGTAGTCGGCGCCCGCCTCGCACTTGGATGAGGCCTTGCTGGCCGGCGGCTCCTGGCAGCTGAAGTTCTTCGTGTAATGGAACTTCACCGTGCGTCCGTCATACCAGCCCCGGGTGTTGCCTACGTGCCGCCCGTGGGTGGTCGACATCGACATCCCGGCCATGCCCGAGCTGGCTGATGGCGCGCTCGACGACGCGAAGGCAGTGCCGGACATCACCGCCAGCCCGGCGGCGAGCACGCCCGCCAGGGCCAGCCCGGCCCGGCGTGTGCCCGCCATTCTGGTTCCAGCCATACAGCTTCCTCCTGGAGTCAGGGACGCGCCCAGTGGCGTGCCCGATGACCCGGTATTCGCCGTCGGCGGCCGAGCGGTTTTAGCGCTGGCCGGAAAAGTTTGCCGCCGGGACGCGGCCCTGGGCCACGGGGTGCGACGGGGCGGCCGGGATGGCCCGGCCCGCCTCGATGCTGACCGCGAACGCCCGGGTGCCGCCGTAGGGCTCGGTCAGCGAGCCGATCCGCAACAGCGCGCGGCCGTGGCGGCCGACGTCGAACGCGCCCACGGCCACCGGGGCGTGGCCGGCCGAGACCTGCCAGAGCACGTAGACCTGCCGCGCGGTGTTGTCGGCGGGCAGGCCGGCGGGCCGCAGCCAGACCGTCCGGCCGGTGACGATCACCTCGGCGGCGGGCGCGGCGGAGCCGGCCCTGGTCAGCAGGACCTCGCGGCAGGTGCGGGCCCGCGCGCAGCCCGCGGCCGGGCGGGAAGGGGCGCCGCCGGACACCGCGCTCCAGATCGCCCCGGCCGCGATCAGCACCGCGGCCAGCGGCGCGAGCAGCACCCGCAGGCGCCGCATCCCGGTGAACATCCGGGTCTTGACCGTGCCCAGCGGCACGCCGGTCAGCTCGGCGATCTGGCTCTGGGTGTAGCCGCCGAAGTAGGCCAGGGCCAGGGACCGGCGCTGGTGCTCGGGCAGTTCCTGCAGCGCGGCCCGGACCTCGGCGGCCACGATCTGGTTCCAGGCCGTCTCGGCCGGGTCCTCGCCGGGCGGGCGGCACGCCTGGCGGTCCGCCTCGGCGCCCATCCGCCGCCGCTCGGCGGTCTCCCGGCGGACCAGGTCCACCGCCTTGTGGTGGGTCAGGGCCAGCAGCCAGTTCCGCACGCTGCCGCGGGCGGACCGGTAGGAGCGCGGCGCCTGCCACAGGCCGGCGAACGCCTCCTGGACCGCGTCCTCGGCCAGCGAGCCGCTGGCCGTGATCTGCCGGGCCAGCCGGTAACAGGCCCGGCCGTGCCGCTGGTAGAGCTCGGCCAGGGCGTCCTGGTCGCCGTCCGCGACCAGCTCGGCCAGGGTCGAGTCGCCCGCCCCGGTCCCCGGCGCCGGCTCGTCCTGGTCACTGACTGTCCGCAAACCCTGGCGTGCTATCACCGCAGGTATTCGGAGGCCGGCGGCCATCGGTTTGGGTCGGCTTCCGGCTAGCGCCGGCCCCCCGGCTTCCGGCTAGCGCTTGACCCGGCGCCACAGCGGGCGCGGGATGAGCCGGATCACCGCGGCCAGCACGGCCAGCGACGCGGGCACCCACACCTGGTCGCCGCCCTTGTCCAGCGCCGCGGCGACGGCCGCGCCGACCTGGGCGGGCGTGGTGGAAAGCGGCGCCGCCGCCATGCCCTCGGTCATCCGGCCGATCACGAAGCCGGGCCGGACCAGCAGCACCCGGACGCCGCTGCCGTGCAGCTGGTCGGCCAGGCCCCGGCCGAACGCGTCGAGCCCGGCCTTGGCCGCCCCGTAGACCGGGTTGAACTTGCGGGGCCGGACCGCGGCCACCGAGGACAGGATCACGATGGTCCCGGCGCGCTGCGCCCGCATCCGCCCGGCCGCGGCCAGCAGCGTGGTGACGTGCCCGGTGAAGTTGGTCTCGACCAGCAGCCCGGCCCGCAGCGGGTCGCGGTCCAGCTCCTCCTGGGCGACCAGCACGCCGGCCGCGGAGATGACCAGGTCCACGTCGCCGCCGGCGAACACGGTCTTGATCAGCTCCTCGTGGCTGGCCAGAGCGGTGGCGTCGTAGCGCAGCGTGGTGACCTGGTAGGGGAGCGCGCGGCCCGCGGCGGCCAGCCGCTCGGTGTCGCGGCCGGCCAGCAGCACCTGCGTGTCAGCGGGCGCGCGCAGCGCGGTCAGGACGGCCAGGCCGATCTCGCTGGTCCCGCCCAGGAGCAGGATCCGGGCGGGCCGGCCGGGCGGGCTGAGTCGGGTCATCGCCGTCATGATGACAGCCCCAGCGCGAACAGTGCGAGCCAGGCCAGCTCGGCCACCGCCATGGGCCGGTCCCTGGCCAGCAGGTCCTCCACCGGCCGGCCGGTGCCCTGGCCCGCCAGCCAGTCGAACCGGAGCAGCGCCACGGCCAGCGGCAGCACGCTGACCAGGTGCCACGCATGAGCCCAGCCGTCGCCGTCGCCGACGGCCCACAGCGCGTACGACGCGACCATCGCCGCGGCCAGGACCCGGGCCAGCGCGGACAGCGCGCCGTAGCGGTACCAGCGCATGACCGGCCGGTGCCGGGCGGCGTCCGGGCCGAGCACGGCCAGCTCGCCGCGGCGCTTGTTGACCGCCACCATCAGCGCGCCCAGGCTGCACACGGTCAGGAACCAGCCCGACGGCGGGACGTGCGTCGCGGCCGCCCCGCCGAGCGCGCGCAGCACGAAGCCGGACGCCACGCAGGCCAGCTCGACCACCGGCACGTGCTTGAGCGCCAGCGAGTAGGAGAACGAGATGACCAGGTAGGCGGCGATGGTCACGGTGAGCAGCGGCTCGCCGATCCAGGCCCCGGCGGCCAGCGCGGTCAGCGCGGCCACCGCGGCCAGGGCCAGCGCCTGCCCGGCCGGGAGCGCGCCCGAGGCCACCGGCCGGAGCCGCTTGCGGGGATGCTGGCGGTCCCGCTCGGCGTCGATCACGTCGTTGACGAAGTACACCGCGCAGGACGCGGCCGTGAACGCGACCACGGCGACCAGGGCGTAGGCGGCCCCGTCGTCGCGGCCGAGCGAGGCGCCCGCGATCGGCGCGGCCAGCACCAGCAGGTTCTTCGGCCACTGGCGCGGCCGGGCGGTCCTGATAACGGCACCGATCCAGCGGCCGACCGCGGTGCCGGGCAGCGGCGCGGTCACCGGGCGAAGACTGCGGTGAAGTCGCGGTTGGTCAGCGCGTAGTAGCGCGCCGCCGGCTGGACCTGATCCGGCAGCATGCTGACCGGTGTCGGGTTGGCCGGGTGACCGCCGGGCCTGTAGTACATGAAGTTGGTCCAGTCCGGGTTGATGTCCAGCTCCATGGCCTCGGCGCAGCCCGCCCGCTTCAGCAGCGAGGCCAGCGTCCGCACGTCCAGCGCGGGGCCGTAGACGTAGATCACCCGGCCGGTACGGGTCACGCCGATGCCGGAGCGCCACACGTAGTAGCCGCCGCCCAGCGTGGCGCCCCAGGTGGACTCCACGTTCTGGTCCACCGTGGCCGGGATCTTGCCGTGCTCCACGATGGGGCGCAGGTTCTGCCGTACACCGACCACGTCCGGGGTCATGTGCAGGTGCTTACCCCAGGCGCCGATGCGCAGGCCTCCGCCGCGGTAGTAGACCATCGAGGCCGCCCCGCGGACCAGCGCGCCGCGGTAGGTGCCGTTCAGGTAGAAGCCGCCGCCCGCGGAGGCGATCTTGAACCCGCCGTTGAAGGTGGCCGCCAGCCCGCGCCGGCGACCGGGACCGACCATCGCCTGCGCGCCGCCGTAGCCGCCTGGCCCCGGATCCTCGGCGCCGGGCCGGAGCTGGAACTTCAGCAGCTGCTGGTTCATCGACACGATGCCGGCCACGTACGAGGTGTGCACCTTGTCGGGCCGCAGGTAGGTGGTGTAGATGGCGGCCTGGTGATGTACCGAGTAGGCCACCCGCCACACGCCCTCGCCGCGCAGCGGCGCGCCGGCCGGGGAGGTCAGCCGGTGCGGCGCGGCGAAGGGCACGGCCGGCCGGTGCCGAGCCGGGCCGCTC
>JBOHCO010000658.1:0-1379 GCA_050698895.1 Streptosporangiaceae bacterium | reverse complement strand
GGTGGGCGCGGACGGGAGGGACATGACCGCTGTCCGCGCGCCGGCCCCCGGGCCCGGCCAGGCGAATGTGCCCGAGGGGCTGGTCTCGGCCGTGGTCGGCCTGGTCGGCACCGGGCCGGTGCTGCTCGGCGCCTACACCATCGCCGAACTGGCCGCCGTCGACGCGATCGTGGATTTCCTGGAGGCCCGGCCCTCCGACGAGGCGCTGGCCGAGGCGGTCCGCTCGCTGGCCGCCCGCCAGCTCATCGTGGCCGGGCCGCCGGGAGAGCAGGTGCAGGTCCGGGGCGACCTGGGCATCGCCGTGGCCTTTGAGCAGCGGGCCCGGCTGGTCCTGGACGCCCGGGCCACCGGCATCGGCCCGGGTGAGCCGTGGCGGGTCCTGCTGCTCCCGCAGCCCGAGCAGATCTGCCTCATGTTCCGGATCGACACCTACGGCGTGCACGAGATCGGCCTGTACAAGCTCGACAACGCGCTCGGCATGCTCGCGGACTGGCTGCCGAAGGGACCGCGGGCCCGGCCGGCCGAGGCGGCCGACGCCGACGGCCTGCTGGCCGGGTGCGAGCGCTCGGCGCTGGTCACCGTCACGGAGTACACCACCCAGGGCTCGGCGGAGATCGCGGGCGACAGCACCGACCTGGTGTTCGTCCGCCACGAGGGCCGGCTGCACCTGTTCTCCCGCGACCCGGACGACCGGGCCCGGCTGGTGCCCGGCCCGGCCGAGGACCGGGACGTCCAGGACCTGCTCGTCGGCCTCCTGGCCTAGACGCGCCGCCGCCCGCTTGTCTCTGTAAGACAAGGTGTCTTACA
Organism: Streptosporangiaceae bacterium; assembly: GCA_050698895.1. Lineage (GTDB taxonomy): Bacteria > Actinomycetota > Actinomycetes > Streptosporangiales > Streptosporangiaceae > DASUBV01. The sequence goes on along the minus strand of JBOHCO010000658.1, from coordinate 572 downwards.
CTGGGCTCATGGCGGAGACGATCACGATCCGAACCGACGCGGCGACCGAGCACGCACTGGAGGTGTTGACCCGCGACGGCAGCTCCCGGTCCGCGGCCATCCGTGACGCCGTCCTGGATGCCGCCACGCGCCGCGAGCGTGCGGCCGAGATGCGGCGCGCGGTGCTGCGCGTGCCGCTGGGAGAGCCGGACGGCGTCAACGTCGCCGATGAGCTGGCCAGGTCGCGAGAAGACGAGCGCTGACGATCTACCTGGATTCGGCGGCCGTCGTCAAGCTGGTCCATGCCGAGCCCGAGTCCCAGGCGCTGCGAGACTGGCTCACCGAGCGAGCCGAGATCGGCTGGCTCAGCTCGGTGCTCGTGGAGATCGAGTCGTTCCGCGCTCTGGCCCGGCACAGCCCGGGGGCCGTCGCGCGGCTGCCCGCAGTCCTGGATCTGATCGACCTGGTCGACATGAACGCGGGGATCCGGATCCTGGCCCAGACGGTGGCGCCGGTCACGGTCCGCAGCCTGGACGCGATTCACCTGGCCACGGCCTTGCAGGCCCGAGGGCAGCTGACCTCGTTTGTCACTT
>JBOHCO010000657.1:0-2803 GCA_050698895.1 Streptosporangiaceae bacterium | reverse complement strand
GCGGCCCCGCCCACCCTGGCCGACCGCCCCTCCAAGCGCCGCCCGCCCCTCCCGCCCCGTTCGCCCCGCTAGCCGGATGCGGCTGCGGTGGGCGGGGCTCGGGTGGCGGCCGGGCTAGATGGGGGAGTTGTAGCTGCTCAGCCAGTGGATCTTCAGCCAGAGGATGGCCGAGGTCCAGGCGCCCGTGACTTCCAGCAGGCCGACCGCGATCAGCAGCACGCCGCCGATCTGGGTGATCAGGCGCCCGTGGCGGCGGGCGAAGCCGAACAGGCTGGCCCCGCGCTGGAACGCGAACGCCACGATCAGGAACGGGATGCCCAGCCCCAGGCAGTAGACGAAGACCAGCAGGGCCGCGCGGGTCGTCGAGCCGGTGCCGATGCCCAGGGCCAGGACGGCGCTGAGCGTCGGCCCGATGCAGGGCGTCCAGCTCAGGCCGAACAGCACGCCGAGCAGGGGCGCGCCGGCCAGGCCTGCCTGGGGCCGGAACTGGGGCTTGAAGATCCGCCCGCTGAACGAGAACCGCTCGAAGGCGCCCAGGAACATCAGGCCGAGCACGATGACCACGCCGCCGAGGATCTGGCTGAGGCCCTTCTGGTGCAGGGCCAGCGCCTGGCCCAGGCTGCCCAGCGCGAGGCCGATCAGCATGTACACGACCGAGAAGCCGAGCACGAACAGCAGCGTGCCCAGCATCACCCGGCCACGGGGCGGGACCGGGGCCGCGACTACCGCGGTGGCGGTCGTCGTGGTCGCGACCGCACCGGCCTCGGCGCCCGAGCCGCCGCCGGGCCCAGGGGCCGGCGGGCCCCCTTTGTTATTGCTATCGGGTTTGACAGCGGTTCCGGACATCCCGGTGAGGTAAGAGAGGTAGCCGGGCACCAGCGGCAGGCAGCAGGGCGACAGGAACGTGACCGCGCCGGCCGCGGCGGCGACGGGGATGGCCAGCAGCAGTGGCCCTGAGTCCACCAGGTGACCGATGCCGCCGAGCACGCCCGTCTCCTTCCGGCTCCGGAGCAACCCCGGAACATGCTCAACCTACCGTTGTCCGCCACCCCGGCGCCCATCGGGCGGCCCATCGCCGCCCGTCGCACGGTCCTCGCGCGGTCCGCGCGGCGGCGCGCGGGCACCTGCCACACTGGCCCCATGGCAACCAGACGCAGATCGCCACAGGGCCAGGGCGGCTCGGCGGGCTCGATCCTGAGCATCGGGTCGAGCGGGTCGATCCTCTCGATCGGGTCGGCGGGCTCCATCCTGTCCATCGGGTCGGCGGGCTCGATCCTGTCGGTCGGCTCGGTCGGCTCGGTGGCGTGCCTGCTCGGCGCGGGCTCGGCGGCCAGCGTGGGCTCGGTGCTCTGCGCCCGGTCCCGCTGGTCGGTCCTGGCCTGGCGGTCATCAGGCACGGTCGGACGTCAGCCCGGCGGCCTCATCCCTTCGCGGCGGCGGTGAAGACCGGCAGGTAGCCGTCGGCCTGGCCGGAGGCGGTCGGGTGGTAGGACTCGCCGATGTCCAGGAAGTTCACCGAGTGCAGCCAGGAGCCGGAGTCGCAGATCTGGTGGCCGGCGAACTGGGACTGCACGTCGGCGAACACGTCGCCGTAGCGGCCCGCGGCCGCCTGGACGGCGCTGTCCAGCTCGCTGGCGCCCTGGTTGAGCGCGGTGCGGTCGGTGGTGCTCAGCCCGATGCACCAGCTGGACCTGGACAGGTCATACAGCTGCGGGTAGTCGAGCACGACAACCCTGGCGTTGGGGGCGTCGGCCCTGATGTCGCCCAGCACGCTGTTCAGCTCGCCGGGGAGCTGATTGGCGACCTCGCTCTCGGAGTTGTCCACGGCGCTCACGCAGCTGCTGGTGGACTCCAGCACGCAGGTCTCCATGACCGAGGAGAAGCCGACGTCGTTGCCGCCGACGGTGATCGAGACCAGCGTGGTGCCGCTGTTCAGCGCGCCGAGCTGGCTGCTGATCACCGAGCTGGTGGTGGCGCCGGAGCAGGTCTCGTTGGCGAAGCTGGCCGGGGCGTTGGCGTTGGCCCACAGTTGCGGGTAGGCGCTGGTGCTCCGGTCGCACGAGCCGCTGGCGCTGATGTAGTTCCCGGCGCCGACGCCGGAGGAGTAGGAGTCGCCGAGGGCGACGTAGCTGACCGAGCTCTGGGCGCTGGCCGCCGGGGCGGCGGCCAGCAGCCCCAGCGTGGCGGCGGCGAGGGTTCCGGCGGCGAATGAGGCGATGAACAGGCGGGGACGACGGACCTGGCGGGAACGGACCTGGCGGGGGCGTGACGGCACCGGCTCCTCCTTGGGCGGGGGCACGACGAGATCTACTCATCAGTAACTCCGCCCGGATAACCGGTCAATAGGGGTGTATCGGTCCGGTCACGCCCGGTTGGTCCGCCCGGTTGGTCCCGCCAGGGTCGTCAGAGCGCGGCGAAGGCGTCCTCCAGCACCGACAGGCCCTCGTTGAGCAGCGCCTCCCCGATGACCAGCGGCGGCAGGAAGCGCAGCACGTTGCCGAACGTCCCGCAGGTCAGCACGAGCAGGCCCGCGTTGTGGCAGGCCTTGGCCACCTGCGCGGCGGCGGCCGCGTTCGGCTTGAGCGTGCCCGGCTCGACCAGCTCGATCGCGACCATCGCGCCGCGGCCCCGCACGTCGCCGATGACCGGCGCGGACTCGGCCAGCTTGCGCAGCCGGGGCAGCATGATGTCGCCGATCCGGCGGGCCGCGGCGGGCAGGTCCTCCTTGGCCATGGTCTCGATGGCGCCCAGCGCCGCGGCGCAGGCCACCGGGTTGCCGCCGAAGGTGCCGCCCAGGCCGCCG
>JBOHCO010000656.1:0-3387 GCA_050698895.1 Streptosporangiaceae bacterium | reverse complement strand
GCACAGTACAACAAGCCGGGCGCGCCAGGACCGGCCCCAAGCGACGCCTTACGGGAGGTAAACGGCGAATGACTAACAGGAGGAGCGCGTGAGGTTCGTACTCCGCCGCCTCGGGTTCTTCGTGCTGACGTTGTGGGCGGCCGTGACCCTCAACTTCTTCCTGCCGCGGCTGATGCCGGGCAACCCGGCCCTGGCCATGCTGGCCAAGTTCCGCGGCCCGGTGAACCCGTCGGCGCTGAAGGCGCTTGAGGTCGCGTTCGGCGTCCACACCCACCAGAGCCTGATCTCCCAGTACTTCGGCTACCTGGGCGACATCACGACGGGCAAGTTCGGCACCTCGCTCTACTTCTATCCTGAGTCGGTCGGCCGGGTCATCCTGGACGCCATCCCGTGGACCCTCGGCCTGGTCGGCGTGACCACGATCCTGGCCTTCCTACTGGGCACCGGCATCGGCATCGTGTCCGCCTGGCGCCGCGGCGGGGTACTGGACAGCATCCTGCCGCCGACCTTCGTGATCACCTCGGCGATCCCCTACTTCTGGATCGGCCTGATGCTGATCCTGATCTTCGCGGAGAAACTCCTCTGGTTCCCGTCCTCCAACGGCTACGACGTGACGCTCCTACCGTCGCTCACCGCCTCGTTCATCGGGAACATCCTGTGGCATGCCGTCCTGCCCGCGGCCGCGCTGCTGATCACGACGATCGGCACCTGGGTCCTGACCATGCGCAACACCATGGTGACCGTGCTGGCCGAGGACTACGTGCGGATGGCCAGGGCCAAGGGCCTGCCGTCTCGGCGGATCATGTTCGACTACGCCGCGCGCAACGCCATCCTGCCCAACCTCACCGGGTTCGCCATGTCGCTGGGCTTCGTGGTCGGCGGTGCGATCCTGGTCGAGTACGTCTTCAACTACCCGGGTGTGGGCTTCATGCTGCTCCAGGCGGTGAACAACGAGGACTACCCGCTGATGCAGGCGCTGTTCCTGCTCATCACCGTGGCGGTCCTGGTGGCCATCTTGATGGCCGACATCGCCACCGCGGTGTTCGACCCGCGGACCAGGGCGAGGGGGTAGCGCCATGGCCATGATGCCCGTCTCCACCACGACCGGCCCCGGCATCCCGCCCGAGGTCGCCCCCGCGCCGGGCCCGGCGCATCGCGGTGCCCGCTCCGCACTGTCCCGGATCCTGCGGGCGGTGCGCTCCAACCGCAAGGCCACCGTGGGCGCCGTGCTGCTGGTGATCTTCATCCTGCTGGCCCTGTTCCCCGGCGTGATCGCGCACGACGATCCGAGCGCCGAGATCTACCAGCGCAGCCTGGGCCCGTCCGGGGCCCACCTGCTCGGCACCACCGCGCTGGGCCAGGACATCTTCGCCCAGGCCGTCTTTGGCACCCGCCAGGTGCTGATGATCGCCATCGGGGTGGGCCTGTTCTCCACCGCGATCGCGGTGGTGATCGGCGTCGCCGCCGCCTACCTGGGCGGCTGGTGGGACGGCGGACTCAGCCTGCTCACCGACGTGCTGCTGGTCATCCCGCTGTTCCCGCTGCTCATCGTCATCGCCACCTACGTGCAGAACGCCGGGACCATGGTCCTGGTCGTGGTGCTCACGCTGACCGGCTGGTCCTACACGGCGCGCCAGCTCAGAGCCCAGGCCCTGTCGCTGCGCAACCGGGACTTCCTGGAGGCGGCCAGGGTCCGCGGCGAGCGCCGCTTCTACATCATCATGGTGGAGATCATCCCCACGATGACCTCGCTGCTGGTGGCCAGCTTCCTGACCAACGCCCTGTACGCGGTGCTGTTCAGCTCCAGCCTCCAGTTCATCGGCCTGGGCGACCCCAACTCGGTGAGCTGGGGCACGATGCTCTACTGGGCCGAGAACAACGAGGCCCTGCAGACCGGGCAGTACCTGTGGACGATCGTGCCCGGCGTGCTGATCCTGCTGCTCGGCGCGTCGTTCGCGCTGATCAACTACGCGTTCGACGAGATCGGCAACCCCGTCCTGCGGCCGGTGAGGAGGAGGACGCGTGTCAAGCGTGCCAGCTGAGCTTTCGGGGAACACGGTGGCGTCGCGGGCCGCGGACATGGCGGCCGCGGCCAACGCCGCCATGCTCGAGGTCCGCGACCTGACCGTGACCTACGCCCTGGAGCGCGGCACGGTCACCGCGGTGGACCGGGTCAGCCTCGACGTCGAGCCCCGCGAGTTCGTCGGGATCGTCGGCGAGTCCGGCTGCGGCAAGTCCACGCTGCTGTTCGCGATCGCCAACCTGCTCGGCGGCCCGGCCGCGATCACCGACGGCAGCGTCCTGTTCAAGGGCCGCAGCCTGGTCGGCCTGACCGACTCCCAGCTCGCGGCGGTGCGCTGGAAAGACCTGTCGGTGGTCATGCAGAGCGCGATGAACGCGCTCAACCCGGTCATGTCCATCGGCGCGCAGTTCAAGGACGCGATGCGGGCCCACGGGACGACCTCCCGCCAGGAGATCGCCGACCGGTCGGCCGAGGTGCTGAGGATGGTCGGCATCGACCCCGCGCACCTGACGAGCTACCCGCACCAGCTGTCGGGCGGCATGCGGCAGCGCTCGATGATCGCGATGGCGATGCTGTTCACGCCGGACCTGATCATCATGGACGAGCCCACCTCCGCGCTGGACGTGGTGGCCCAGCGCTCGCTGATGGCGCAGATCAAGGAGCTCCAGGACCAGCTGGGCTTCGCCGTCATCTTCGTCACCCACGACATGTCGCTGGTCAGCCACTACTCCGACCGGCTGATGGTGATGTACGCGGGCCAGGTGGCCGAGCTCGGCGCCACCCGGGCTGTCTTCGACACCCCGCTGCACCCCTACAGCGCCGGGCTGCTGGAGGCGTTCCCGTCCATCCGCGGGCCCAAGGTCAAGCTGACCGGCATCCCCGGCAGCCCGCCGGACCTGAGCCTGGAGTACCAGAGCTGCCGGTTCGCCCCGCGCTGCCCGAAGGTCTTCGAGCGGTGCCGGACCACGCCGCCCGAGCTGTACCGGGTGGACGGCCGGGTGGTGCGCTGCCTGCTGCATGAGGATGGCCGGGACAGTGCCGCTAACACCGGTGCGGCAAGCGCCAGCGCTGTCGCCGCCGTAGAGGACAGGAGCGAGCAGTGACCGAGCAGGCCGCCGCCAGCCCCGGGCCCAGCACCGCCGGCCTGGACGAGCCGCTGCTGCGGACCGACCGGCTGAGCAAGCACTTCAAGATCGGCAACGCGATATCGCGGCGGACGCTGCACGCGGTGGACGACGTCAGCCTGACCATCGGGGAACGGCAGATCGTGGCCCTGGCGGGCGAGAGCGGCAGCGGCAAGAGCACCATCGCCCGGCTGCTGGCCCGGATCTACCAGCCGACCAGCGGGGAGATCTACTTCCAGG
>JBOHCO010000655.1:0-2546 GCA_050698895.1 Streptosporangiaceae bacterium | reverse complement strand
CGGAGAACTCGCTCAGGGTCTCGACCGACTCCTGGGCGAACCCGCGGTACTCGATGCCGTCGAACATGCGGCCCAGCACCCGGGCGGTGTCCTTGACCGATTCCTTGCGGCCGAGCTGGGTTTCCCCGGCCCCATGTAGGTGACGTGCCCGCCCTCGTCGTGCGCGGCGACCTCAAAGGCCGACCGGGTCCTGGTCGAGGCCTTCTCGAAGATCAGCGCGATGTTGCGTCCGGCGAGCCGCTGATGCCGCACGCCGCGCTGCTTGTCGGCGCGCACCTGGCTGGCGAGGTCGACCAGGTACAGGAATTCCTCGCGGGTGAAGTCGAGCTCCTTCAGGAGGCTGCGTCCTTGCAGGTCCATTGTTATATATCTCCTTGATGACCCGGGTCCCGGGCGTCAGGCCGGGTCGCGCTCGATCGGACAGGTCATGCAGCGAGCCCCGCCGCGGCCGCGGCCGAGCTCCTCGCCGGGAATGCTGATCACCTCGATGCCATGCTTGCGCAGCATCGTGCTGGTCACCACGTTGCGGTCCTAGCCGACGACGACCCCGGGGGGCAACGGCCAGGTAGTTGGTGCCGTCGTGATCAGGACCTTGGTCCCGGCTGGCGACGGCCGAACTGCTCTGGGCCAGATGCCCGGCCCGCGGTGATGGTGGCGGTGAAGACCAGTATCGGATGCCGGGCACGGACGGGAGCAGGAGAGGGCGATGTACGAGCGATTGCTGGAGACGCTGGATGAGGCGGAGTGCTTGCGGCTGGTGTCGACCCAGGTGATCGGACGGCTGGGGTTCGTAGGCTCGTTTGACCTGACCGTGCTGCCGGTGAACTTCCGGCTGGCCGACGGGGCCATCTTGTTCCGGACCGCGCAGGACAGCCTGACCGGGGAGGATCTGCGCACGGGGATCGAGCACGCGGAATATCGGGTCGCGTTCGAGGTGGACTCGTTTGATGAGAAGGCGCGAGAGGGCTGGAGCGTGCTCATCCAGGGTCCGGCGCATCACGTGGAGTCGACAGCCGAGCGGGACGCGGCGCTGGCGGCCGGGGTGGAGCCGTGGCCGGGCGGGGAGAAGGATCACTTCATCAAGATCACGCCCCGGCGGATCACCGGCCGGCGCGTCCGGCAGCCGCGGTGACCAGGAAGTCACCGAGGAACGCGTGATGGCATCCACCGGTCGGCGTGTCCAGCTCGGCCGGGCTGACTGCCTGCGGCTGCTGAGCAGCGTCCGGTACGGCCGGGTGGTGTTCACCTCCGGGGCGCTGCCTGCGGCATGCCTGGTCAACGCCGAGGCGGCCGGGATGGCGGGGCCGTCAATCCTGGCCGGCCAGGGCTCGGTCACCGGCTGGCGTGGTCGGGGACCAGGCGGAATCCCGTGATCAGGTCGGTGTGGATGGCGATCACCTGGTCTCTCGTGCCGGCGACCCACGGGCGCAGGGCCTGGCGGTAGGGGGCGGCCTGGTCGGGGTCGGTCACCGGGTGCGCGACGCCGACGACGGTGACGCTCCAGCCCAGGTGCTGGGCGTAGTCGATCATGTCGGCCTGGTAGGCGACGACCGAGCCGGTCTCGGCCTGCAGCGCGGAGGTGATCGAGGCCGCGCCGTCGGTCCTGATGATGATGTGATCGCCGTCGATGAGGTGGTTGACGGGCCGGATGGCGGGCAGCGCACGCGCGGTGAACGCCACCCGCCCTAGCGAGACGGTGCCCAGCAGCCGGATCGACTCGCGCGGAGTCAGCTCCTCCAGCCTGCGTCGCTCTGTCATCGTCATCCCGGCCTTCGCGATCAGCGGGAGCTGCCCGCTGTCCGGGTTGCCCCGGCCGGCGGCGGGGCGGAGCCTGGCTTGGCGTCCGGGGTCGCCATCCCGGCCGCGCGGTACCGGGACCGCCAGATCAGCCGGTGCACGGGGATCAGCCGCGGGATGTCACGCAGCCCCGGGATGAACGGGATCAGCAGCAGCAGGATCGTGGCCAGGCCGGTCATGTAAACGGCGATCATGTCGACGTTGGCTGAGCTGCGGAAGCCGGGCACCTGGTACCACAGCGTGTACAGCCACAGCCAGGGCTGGCCGGGGTAGGCCCCGGTCTCGTTCATGACGCCCCACTGGCCGCCGGTCAGGCCCATGCCCTCGGCCTTGGCCGAGAAGTACTGGCCATCCTCTATGAACAGCAGCGGCTTGGTGTAGTTGGTGCCGTAGAACGGCTGCTGGGAGAGCAGGTCGGCGTCCAGCGCGCCGCTGCGGGCCAGGCCGAGCTCGGCGGCCAGCATCGCGGGCACCGGGCCGTCGGCGGCGGGCGGGACGACCGGGCTGCCGTTGACGAACTTGACCTTGCCGACCACGCCGGCGTAGGCGCTGGCCCACTTCAGCTGCTGGGCCGGGGAGGCGGCCCGGTAGGTGGCCAGCAAGCTAGCTACCGCCGGGCTGGTGCGGGCCAGGGTCGTCAGGGGGCCCAGCACGAAGGTCTGGGCGGCGTTGACGGGCTGGGTGACGCCGGGGACGGTCTGCGGGGAGAACAGCAGCTTCTGCACGCTGCCGGTGGCGTTGTTGTAGGG
>JBOHCO010000654.1:0-8365 GCA_050698895.1 Streptosporangiaceae bacterium | reverse complement strand
GCGTGGCGACGGGCAATCACGCGAAGGTGGCGACGGCGAAGAAGGACCTGGCCGGGTACATCAGCCAGTTCAGCGTGTTCATCGCCGGGGCGACCAAGCTGCCGCGATCGGCGGTCGCGGCGGACCTCCAGGGCCACGTGTCCACCCTGGAAACCGCGATCAACGCCATCGTGGCCAGGAGCCCGGACGCCAGCGCCGCCCTGCTGGCGGCCGAGAATCACATGGCCGGCACGGGAGCGGTCCTGGCCCAGGGCATCGCCGCGTCGATGCCGGCCAAGTTCGGCTCCTCGTAAGCACCTCCGGTCCGGCGGCGGGGCAGAAGCGCGGCGCGCTAACGTGATCACATGCCTCGCCCTGCCGCCCGCGACCTGAGCGTGGACCGGGATCAGCTGCTCGAGTTCATCCGCCCGCGCCACAACGGGATCCTGGCCACCACCCGCCGGGACGGCCGGTCGCAGCTGTCCCCGGTCACCATGGGGGTGGACGCCGAGGGCCGGATCGCGGTCTCGACCTACCCCGAACGGGCCAAGGCCCGCAATGCCGCCCGCCGGGAGCAGGCCTCGATGTGCGTGCTGTCGGGTGACTTCGGCGGCGACTGGGTGCAGGTCGACGGCCGGATCGAGCTGGTCAGCCAGCCCGCGGCGGTCGACGCCCTGGTCGAGTACTACCGCTCGATCAGCGGCGAGCATCCCGACTGGGACGAGTACCGCCAGGCCATGGTGCGCCAGGGCAAGGTCCTGCTCCGCCTCACGATCGAGCGCTGGAGCCCCATCAGCCGGGGCGGCTTTCCCGCGCGGCTGGTGGCCGGCGACTGAGCCCGGCGACCGAGCCCGGCAACGGAGCCCGGCAACCGAGCCCGGCCGCGACCCGAGAACATCGGCCTGTCGCTCTTATGGCGATATGAGGGGCAGCGGGTTACCGTCAATGCGGGAGCAGCGGCTCAGGACGGGGAGCCGCAGGGTGGGGAGGGCAGTGCCTTTGCGTGTATCTCTGCGTGCCATTTTCGCGGTCGCCGCGGCTGGCATTCCGGTCAGCCTGGCCAGCGTCGCCGCGGGTCCGGCGGCGGCCGCGGCGCACCCGGCGGGAGCGGCCCGGCCGGCCGTGACCAGCTTCAGCACGGCCGGCGGCCTGGCGGGCGTCGCCGCCGCGTCGAGAAGCAATGCCTGGGCCGTCGGTTTCACCGGGAACGGCCTGACCGACAAGCTGCTGATGCTGCACTGGAACGGCCGCGGATGGTCGCGGGTCACCAGCCCGAAGGTGCTGACCGGGGCCGGGCAGCTGTCCGCGGTCACGGTGGTCAGCGCCAAGGACGCCTGGGCGGTGGGCAGCACCGGCGGTGGCCTCCACCCGCACACCCTGATCCTGCACTGGAACGGGCGGGCGTGGAACGCGGTGACCAGCCCGGCGCCGGTCGTCAACGGCAGCCTGACCGCCGTCACGGCGAACGCCAGGGGCGGCTGGGCGGTCGGCTCCCACAGCACCGGGCCGACGGTGCCTCAGACCTCGCCGGTGATCTTCCGGCTGACCGGGACGAAGTGGGCCCGCGTCGATCCCAAGTTCGGTGCCGACAGCGGTGTCGTGCTCGACGGCGTCGCCACCACATCGGCGGGCACCACCTTCGCCAGCGGCCTGTACACCGGCATGATCTCCGGGGTGCTGGCCCGCTGGAGCGGCAAGTCGTGGGGCTGGGTCAAGTCGTTCCCCGAGCAGGGGACCTACCACTGGCTGAACGCCATCGCCGCCGGGCCGCGCGGGACCGCGTTCACGCTCGGGCCCAACACCGCCTCGGCCAAGGGCGGCGTGATCAGCATCAGGTGGACCGGGCATGCCTGGGTGCGGGCGCCCGCACCAGCGCCGGCCTCGGCCGACCCGGACACCGTCGCGTTCGCGCCGGGCGGCACGGGGTGGGCGGCGGGCAGCACGTTCTCTGGCAGCAGCACGCACCCGCTGATCCTGCGCTGGAACGGCCGCGCCTGGGCCCGGGTGGCCAGCCCGGCGCGGGTCGCGGAGCTCAACGGGCTGGGCTTCGCGACGGCTAGGTACGGCTGGGCGGTGGGCCGCACCACCCCGGCCTCGGGCAAGACCAGGACCCTCATCCTGCACTGGAACGGCCGCTCCTGGGGCTGATCCCGTGACGCAGCCGAGCGACGATGCCGAGCGGGAGGCGGCCGCGGTGGCCGCGGCAGCCGATGCCCTGAGCGGGCCGGGGGCGGCCGAGCGCTACGGGTTCCGTGAGCTGCCCGACGGGGTGGCCTGGCCGCCGGCCGATCCGGTAGTGCTGCCGGTGACCCGGCCGGGCCAGGTCCGCGACCACTACGACGCGATCGTGGTCGGGGCCGGGGCGGGCGGGGGCGTCGCGGCCCACGTGCTGGCCCGGGCGGGCCTGACCGTGCTGGTGCTGGAGCGGGGCCTGGTCCAGACGGCGGCCCAGCTGGGCCGCGAGCACACGGTCAGCGCCCGGGTGTTCTCGGGGCGGCCGCGGCCCGTCGACCGCGCGGTCGGGTCGACGACCCGGCGGGTCGGCGGCCAGGACGTGCTGCCGTGGACGCCGGAGTGGGGCGGGAACGCGTTCGTCGCCGGCGGCGGCACCCGCGTCTACGGGGCGATGGCCTGGCGGTTCAGCCCCGAGGACTTCACGATGGGGGCCACCTACGGTGCGCCCTTCACGGACTGGCCGATCAGCTACGCCGACCTGGAGCCTTACTACGACCGGGTGGAGTGGGAACTCGGCGTGGCCGGGGCGGACGGGCCGGCGCCGTACGACGGGCCGCGGTCGCGGGGCTACCCGATGCCGCCGATGGAGCTGAACTCGGTCGGCGCCCGGCTGGCCGCGGGCGGCGCGGCCGCCGGGCTGCCGGTCACGGCCCCGCCCCTGCTGATCAACACGACCGGCTACAACGGCCGGCCCGCGTGCCTGCACTGCGGCCTGTGCATCGGCCACCCGTGCCCGATCGAGGCCAAGAACGGCACGCACAACACGGTGCTGGCCTGGGCTACCGCCAGCGGCCGCTGCGACCTGGTGCAGGACGCGGTGGTCACCGGGCTGGTCACCGCGGGCCGCGCGGTGACCGGGGTGCGGGTGTCGGCGGCGGGCCGGGTGCGGGAGGTCCGGGCGCGGCACGTCGTGCTCGCCGCCGGCGCCATCGAGACGGCGCGACTGCTGCTGGCCTCCGGGGTGGGCAACGAGAACGACCAGGTCGGCCGCTACCTGCAGGCACACCTGTACTCCGGGGCCACGGGCCTGTTCGACGAGCCGGTGGAGGACTGGCGGGGTCCGGGACCGTGCGTCGCCACCACCGTGTTCCGGCACGGCAACCCGGGCCTGGCCGGCGGCGGCATCCTGGCCAACGACTTCGTCGCCACCCCGTTCGAGGCCTGGGCGAAGCTGCGCCGGGCCGGGTTCATCGCGCCAGAAGCCGAGCCGAGCCTGGCCGGCCTGGCCGAGGTCTACCCCCGCTCGGCGGTGGTGATCGGCCCGGTCCAGGAGGTGCCGCAGGCCGAGTCCCGCGTGGTGCTGGCCGGCGGCGCGCCCGACGCGTGGGGCGTGCCCCTGGTCGAGCTGTCCTCGCCCGGCCTGCACGACAACGACCGGCGGAGCGCCGGGCTGCTGGCCGACCAGGCCGGGCGCTGGCTGGCGGCCAGCGGCGCCCGGCGCGTGGCCCGGACGTCCTGGCGGCTGGCGGCCGGCCCCAGCGCCGGCCAGCACCAGGCGGGCACGTGCCGGATGGGGACGGACCCGGCGACGTCGGTCACCGACGCCAGGGGCCGGGTCTGGAACTGGAGCGGGGTCAGCGTCGCGGACGCCGCGCTGCACGTCACCAACGGCGGCGTCAACCCGGCCCTCACCATCCTGGCCGGCGCCTGGCGGGTCGCCGACCTGATCGCCGCCGACCCGTGACTCCGCCCCAGTGACTCAGCGCCAGTGATTTCAGTCGCGCTGCACCGCGATCAGAACGCGACTTGCTCCTGGTGCGGGGCCGACGCCAGCTCCTGGTTGAGGGTCCTCCCGACGCTGGGCGGCATGCCGAACTGGCCGGGCTGAATGAAGTCCGCGGAGCCGATTTCCTGCCAGCCGGACGGAGAGGCCCTGAAGGCGATCGAGGCGGTGTAGCCGGGCGGGGGAGCGCTCTGGGTGAACACGAGCTCGGCGTACCCGTCCGCGCACGCCTGGGCGTTTACCTGCGGCAGGGCGCCATCCGGGTTGTTGTGCGCGGCCTCGTAGGCCTGGGCCGCATCGGCCAGCGCGGTCGCCGTGCAGTCGTCCTGCCGGTCGTCCGTGGCGGCGCCGTTGTCCGGCCTGGCGTACCAGGCGGTGGCGACGTGCTCGACCGGGCCGGGCGTGTAGCTGGTGCCGTCGAAGTAGGCGCTCTGGTAGGTCCAGGACGCCGCCGACCGGCTGAGCGGCCGCAGCAGCACATGGTCGTAGGACGTCCCGCACGCGTAGTCCACGACCTTGCCGTCAAAGCTGTCGTGCGTGCCCTGCACCGCCAGGCATCGCTCCCCGTCGGATAGCTGAACTCCCCACGGATAGCTGAGGGCTACGGGCTGTGCCGGGCCGAGGAACGACGCCAGTCCCCCGGCGGGCACGCTGAACCGGGCGACCTGAGTGCTCCACGGCTGCTCCTGGCACAGGACCGTCGCCTGGCCCGGATCGGCGTTGTCCAGCCAGCAGGGGTCATAGACCGAGTGCTGCGAGAAGCAGCGGTAGGCCTGTGGGGCGGTGTCCGAGCCGGCCTCGCACTGGGCGGTGCCCCGACTGGTGATCGTCTCGCCGGGCACCGGCTGGCCGGTCGTGCTGACCGGGGCCGTGTCGACGACGGCGGTTGGCTGCGCCTGGGCGCGGATGGCCGCAAGGACGGCGGAGACGATGAGCGGGTTGTGCGGCAGCGAGGTGTGGAAGCACAAGCCGGCGTCGATGCTGAGCAGATGCTGGATGGGCTTCTCGCAGCGAGCGACGAGCGGCGGGCCGGCCGTGTGGTATCCGGTGGCCGACGACAGCGTCCCGGCCCCGTCGCCGATGTCGAAGGTATGCCCGTGGCCGAAGACGCCCACGAAGACCTTCATGTCCCCGGCGGTGTCGAAGACGGGGACGTCGGATGGCCAGGCCGGCAGCTGCGCGATGGCCGGGGAATGCGCTTCCAGCGCCGTGCCGACGGGGGACCGCAGCGCCGACGCCAGCCAGCACGGGTTCCGGTCGGAGTGATCAGCGAGGCCGGCGCACGCCGACAGGAGCGCCTCCACGTACGCCACGTACGGGTCAGGGGCCAGGATCGGCGCGCCGTTGATCACCCGCTCGCCGTCGGTCAGGATCTGCGAGCCCCGGAACGGCGTGCCGATAGTGATGAGCTCCGCGGTGTCGGCCGCCGCCTGGCCGTGGTCCTGGCCGAGCGCGAACTGAGTGGCCAGCCCGCCCATCGAGTGCCCGACGATCATGACCCGGTTTCCGGATGCCGCGGACAGGCAGGTGATGGCCCTGGCCAGAGCCGGGCCGATGGCCCGGTTCGTCACCCACAGCAGCGACTGATGGGCGTAGCTGAAGGTCCAGGCGGTCACCCCCCGCAGCCGGGCCGCCTGGCCCGACACCGAGGACGCCGAGCTGGGCCCCCATACGCCAGGGCCTGAGTTGATGCCGTGCACGAACAGCACCGGCGTGCTGCCCTTGAGCGACGTGCCGCTGTTCCCGCCGACCTGCTGGACCTGGGGCAGCGCGGCCAGGCACGATGAGGCCCTGGCCGTCGGCGTGCCGGGCGCAGCCTGGGCGGCGCCGGGCGCCGCGGCGCAGGCCAGCGCCAGCACCGTCACCGCGAGCACGGCCAGCGGCCTCACCGGGCCGGGCTCTCGAACGTCACCAGCCACCGCGCGCCGCGGCGGACCAGACCCACCTCGACCCGGACCGGAGCGCGGCTGGGAACCCGCAGGGTGCCGTGCACGTTGGCGTACGCCCCGGCCTGATGCCAGCTGCCGGGCTGGGCGGTGAAGGTGGTCCCGGCCGGGAACAGGCGGCCGGTGCCAGTCACCGCGCTGAGCTCCGGTGTCAGGGCCTGCCTTCCGGTCGCCGACACCAGCCGCCGCACGGCCGAGACCGCACCAGGCGGGACTGACCGGCCGGGGCGGGCATGGGTGGCGCTCGTGTTCACGGCCCGCTGCGGCGGCCGGACGTAGTAGTGCCAGCCGAGTGCCCCGGCGACCGCGAGCGCGGCCACCACGCCTATCGCCGCGGCGACCCTGGTCCGCTGGCGCATGACCCACCCCCATGTACTGACCGCACGTGGCATAAATGCCCAGGTGCCAATAAAGACTCCCATCTGCCCCAGGTGGATTACTGTCCGTGCCCGCGTGCGAGAACAGCGCCGGTCTGGGAGGCGACCCGGCGTCAGGTGGCGCGTGCGGCCCGGCGGGGATCGATCGGGTCGCGCTGCACCGCGATCATGGCCATCCGGGCTGACCTGGACTAAGCCCGCCTGGGCACGACCGCGCGGCGGGCCTGATCCCGGTAGGCGCGGGGCGTCTGGCCGAAGCGGGCGTGAAACAGCCGGTCGAAGTAGGACTGGCTGCTGAACCCGGACTGGCCGGCGATCCGCCCGATCGGCTCGCCGGTCGTGGCCAGCAGCGCGGCCGCGTGGGACAGCCGGACCTGGTTCACGAACTCCACCGGCCGGCAGCCGAAGTGCGCGGCCATCGAGCGGGCCAGGTGGCCGTGGCTGACCGAGGCCAGCTGGAGCAGCCGCGGCAGCCCGGCCCGCAGGTTCTCCTCGCTGCGCATCGCCGCGCAGGCGCGCACGAGCCAGGGCGGCCGCACGTCGGACCCTCCCGCGGCGGCCTCCAGGACGGGGATGATCACCGTCCACAGTCCGATGATGTCCAGCGCGCTCGAGGTGTCCTGGTAGGCGGCGAGCATGCCCCGCATGGCCTGCCGCACCGCGGCGGGCGCGTCCCTGGCCAGGACCGGGGCGGGCGCGAGGTCCCAGGCCGCGGCGCCGGGCCGGCCGGCGAAGTCCGCGAACGCCTGCCACCGGTCGCTGGGGAACGCGACGTTGATGAACTCGAGCTCGCCGCCGCGGCGGGTGCCGAACTGATGGGCATCGTGCGGCCGGACCAGGACCAGGTCGCCCTCGGCCAGGTCCTGGCGCCGGCCCGCGACGTGCTGCCAGCCCTGGCCGCGGACCACGCAGACCAGCTCGTGGAAGTCGGCGTGCGAGTGGGGCAGCAGCTGGCCGGCCGCGTCGCCGATGGGCACCAGGGCGGCGTGGAACGGCGCGCGGCGCGCGACGTCGCCGAAGCGCAGGCACCTCATGTCAAGAAAGTACAACTTCCAGGCCGGAAACTACTATCAGATATGCAGTGCGTCGCAAAGGGTGGGAATCACGGAAGCCTGGCAACTGGGAGGAACGCGACCGTGACCAGCCTGACGCCCGAGGGCGAGACCGCCGTGCGGAAGTTCCGCGAGGACGGCTACGTGATCTTCCGCGAGGTCCTCGACCGCGAGCTCATCCGCGAGGCCGGCGACCACGTCGCGTGGCTCCAGCGCCGCCATCCCGAGCTGCGCGGCGAGGAGCTGTCGCACGAGCTGGTGGCCAGGGACCCGTTCTGGGTCCGGCTGGTCGGCGACGACCGCCTGCTGGACCTGGCCGCCCTGTTCGTCGGGCCGGACATCGCGCTGTTCGCCTCGCACTACATCAGCAAGCCGCCGTTCTCTGGCCGGCCCGTGCTCTGGCACCAGGACGGCGCTTACTGGCCGCTGGAGCCGATGAGCGTGGTCACGCTGTGGCTGGCGGTGGACGAGTCCACGCCGGAGAGCGGCTGCCTGCGGGTCGTTCCCGGCTCGCAGGGCGGCCGGCTGCACGGCCTGCGCCAGCGCGCCGACGTGGACAACGTCCTGGGCTCCGAGGCCGCGATCGACGTCGACGAGGCGGCCGCGGTCGACCTGATCATGGCCCCCGGCGACGTCGAGGTGCACCACCCGGGCATCGTGCACGGCTCGAACGCCAACACCTCGCCGCGCCGCCGCTGCGGCCTGACCATCCGCTACATCCCGACCTCGACCAGGATCGTGACCGCCGGGCAGCCCTACCCGTCGGCGATCCTGCTGCGCGGCGAGCCGGGCGTGAACGAGTACCAGCCGCGCCCGGTGTTCGTGCCCGGCCAGGATTTCGGGTTCGCCGGCTCGGACCGCTGGCTGGCCGGGGCGGCGCGCTGATGCACGACGAAGCGAGCCAGGTCACGGCCCGGGTGCGCAGGCTCCTGGCCGGGCGGCTGCGGCCAGCCATCGTCGCGGCGTCCGCACCGTGCCAGGTGGCCGCGTTCGAGGCGGACGGCGGGCAGCCGACGAGGGCGACCGAGGCCATGGCAGCTTGTTACTCGGAAA
>JBOHCO010000653.1:0-19303 GCA_050698895.1 Streptosporangiaceae bacterium | reverse complement strand
GCGTGTCCCCGGCCAGGGACAGCCTGATCAAGAAGGGGCTGATCTACAGCTCGGAGCGCGGGCTGATCGCGTTCACGGTCCCGCACTTCGGCCGTTTCCTGCGCGCCCAGCCGGCCTGAACCAGCCGACCTGAACCAGCCGGCCTGAACCAGCCGGCCTGAACTAGCCGGCCTCAACCAGGGCCGCCGCCCCGGGCCGGAGGGTCGTCGCCCCGGGCCAGAGTCGGCCTCTGGCGGAGTATCAGGCTTTCTAGCGTCTGTTATAGATATCAATAGAGAGCCGCAGATCGCTCCGTCGCCGGGTGCTCCTGGCCGGCGGGCAGGGCGATGCCGGCGATCTCGCGCGGGTCGGCCGCGATCACGTGCCGCAGGAATGACGGCCCGCGCCACGGCGACCGGGCCGGCGCCGACGGCCAGTTCAGGGCCATTCCCGTGGCGGCGTCAATCAGCGCCACCCGGATCAGCGGCCGGCGCTGGCGCAGGAACACTCCGAACACCACCTCGGCCTCCCGGTCCCCGTACCGGCCGGGGAACACCAGGTACCGCCAGCACAGCTCACGCCACATGTCCACCGGCAGGTCGGCCGTCAGGAGCCCGGCGTGCCGGCGCCACTGCTTGCTGCGCCGCAGCGCCGTCAGGGTCCGCTCGGCCGGGAGGACCCGGAGCTCGCAAGGCTCGGAGTAGCCCAGCCGGACCAGCGCCTCGCCCAGTTCCGGGGACAGGCCCGCGATCAGGATCAGCTCGGCGGCCAGCATCCCCAGTAGCGTCGCGGCCTGCCAGCTAGAGCGGGGCTGGTGCACCGCGCCCAGCCCGAGCGTGCCCAGCGCGGCAGCCGCGAGCAGCGCGGGCCGGGTCAGCGTCCGCCAGTTGACCGGCGACGTGCTCAGCTCGCCGAAGCATCCGCAGCCGACCTCTGGCCGGGCGGTCCGCAGTTCCAGCAGCGCGCAGGTGGCGACCAGGAACAGCAGGGCGGTCCCGAGCCGGACGCAGTAGGCCGGGGGGCCCAGGCCGAAGGCGCCGGCGGTCGCGATGAGCCCGATGCCCAGGCCCAGTTCCACGGCCGACATGGCCAGGGCCACCGGCCGCCGCAGCCGGATCGGGAACAGCGCCGTGGGACCCAGCCCGGCGTCCAGCGAGGCCGCCCGGAACGCCCGGGCCAGCTTGGCGGCACAGCCGCCCAGCAGCAGCGCGGCGAGCAGCGGGATCTGCACCTCCTGCGCCATCGAGATGATCTGCATACTCAGCGGCCAATCGAGATCGTGGCGTTGAAGCAGCCTTTGTCCAGCTCGCCGCCGAGGGCGACGAAGCTGGCCTGGGTCAGGTCGGCGACCCGGCCGCGCGGGGAGGTCCCGCACGTGACACAGCGGTCGTTGAACAGCCGGGCCACCGCGGCGCATCCGGTGACCGGCAGCACGCAGGACGCGCCGTTGCAGTCGTTGCGGACCAGCAGCGCGCTGCCGATGGCCAGGTAGGGCATCCGGGCGTACCCGCGCGGATGGCCGGCGATCGTGTCCTCAACGCAGCCGGTCTCCGGATCCAGCGCCGGGTAGTACACGCCCAGTACCCCGGGCGGCTCGCCCGTGGCCGGCTCATGCCAGGTCGCCGAGCCGCTGATGGCGTCGGGCACGTGCCCGCCGATCAGCGGGGGCTCGGGCAGCCGGTCGGCCGGGTAGGCGGGCTGCGAGGTCGCCGGGATCAGGCCTTCCAGGTAGTTCTCGTGGCGCAGGCCGATGACGTCGATCAGGTAGCCGGGCTGGAGGGTGGGAAACCGGACCTGGATCCGGCCCGCCGCGCGGTCCGGGATCCGGACGGTCTGGCGGCGCCGGATCGCGCCCTCGTCGACGATCATGAAATCGCGGCCCAGCTCGACAATCGTGCCGGTGACCCGGCCGATGTTGGCCCAGATCCGGTCGACCACGCCGCGCTGGGACGGGTGCAGCCGCAGCACGGCCAGATCGCCCTGGTGCAGCCCGGTCGGCTCGGCCTGGCCGCCGCGCCAGGTCGTCGCCTCGGCGGTCAGCGTGAAGCGCTGCTCCTGGCCCGGCCCGTCGGGGTCGCCGATGACCAGCACGTGCGGGCTAACGTCCAGCACCAGGCCCGACACCGCCCGGGTCAGCCGGGCCGGGTCCGGGAAACCGGGCCCGCCGGGGCCAGGTCCCGCCCCCTCCGGCCAGTCGCCGTCCCGGCCTAACGGCCCCGGCTCCGGCGTCAGACCCGGCGTCAGGCCGAATACCGCGTCCTTGAACAGCCGCCGGCGGGCCACCCGGGCCGCGTCGGCCATGCCCGTGGCGCCCGCGCAGCGGTCACAGCACCCGCGGTCCCCGCGAGCCTTCAGCATCTGCCCTCCCCGCGCTGCCTGTCCCCGCGCTGCCTGTCCCCGCGCTATCTGACCCTGCGCCGTCTGACCCTGCGCCGTCTCTGGCCGTGCTGTTTCTCGACGCGCCGCCTCGCCGACGATGTCAGCCAGCCTTTGACAATGCGTAGCCATGTCGTGCTACGTCAAGCGGTTCGTCACTTCTTGCTGTCTGACGGTCACACATATCCAGCCTTACGTCCTGGCCGAAAGTGGCGCCTGACGGCCGGGTGGTCCGATCTGTCTATATCCGCCCGGTGAGACTCGCCGTTACACTGGGTAGCTAACCGTGTGTTGCCTGTAATGGGTACCGTTAGTCTGTGGGCGTCGGGGGCGATCACTTGGCAGCACAGGCATGCGCGAATACGGGCGAAGGCGCGCCGCGGGTCGCGGCGTCCTCGCCTGCCCATCGAGACGAGTCAGGGGCCCTGACCAGCGCGGACGGCCCAGGCCAGCCGCGCCAGGTGGCGAGCCAGCCGGGCCAGGTGGCGAGCCAGCCGGGGCGCGGGCAGCCGGGGCGCGGGCAGCCGCCGAGCCCCGGGAGCCCGGACACCCCGGCCGATCCCGGCGAAAGCGCCGAATCGGGCCACCCGGACCAGCCCGCTGTTATCGACGACCCCGAGTTCCGGGACTACGTCACCGCGCGCGGCCGGGCCCTGCTGCGGACTGCCTACCTGCTCACCGGAAACCTGGCTGACGCCGAGGACCTGGTCCAGGCCGCGCTGGCCAAGACCTACCTGGCCTGGGACCGGATCGAGGATCGCGGCGCGCTGGACGGCTACGTGCGCCGGGCCATGGTCAACACTCATATCTCCTGGTGGCGACGCCGCCGGGTGCAGGAGTTCCCCACCGACGAGCTGCCGGACCAGGCCGTGGCCGACCACGCCGGGGACAGTGACCTCCAGGAGACCCTGCGCCGGGCCATCGACCGCCTGCCGCACCGGATGCGGGCCGCCGTGGTGCTGCGCTACTACGAGGACATGACCGAGGCCGAGGTCGCCGAGCGACTCGGGGTCAGCCTGGGCACCGTCAAGAGCACCGTCTCCCGCGCCGTGGCCAAGCTCCGCATCGACGCCGAGCTGCTCGCCGACTGACCGGATCCGGGCCGTGTCAGCCGGGTCAGACCCCTGCTGACTAGACCAGGCCGAGCCGCTACCGTGACACTAGTCACAGCAGGGACGGTTTCGCGCGGCCAGTTCGGGGCTTTGCCGCCTGGCGCGCCGTGTGCCAGGAGGTTCGCCATGCGCGCCACGATGATGGATACGCCGCTGACCATTACCGCGCTCATGCGCTACGGGACGACGGCCTACGGCGACCACGAGGTCATCACCGCGACCTCGAAGGGGGTTGGGGAGGCGGGCGGGGGAATGCGCCGGCGCCCCTACCGCGAGATCGGCCACCGGGCCGGCCGCCTGGCTGGCGCCCTGCGCGGCCTCGGGGTGACCGGCGACCAGCGCGTCGCCACCCTGATGTGGAACAACGCCGAGCACCTCGAGGCCTACCTGGCCATCCCCTCCATGGGAGCCATCCTGCACACCCTCAACCTGCGCCTGGACCCCACGGTCATCGGTTACATCGCCGAGCACGCCGGGGATGAGGTCGTCATCGTCGACTCGACCCTGGTGCCCCTGCTGGCTACCGTGCTCCCGCACGCACCGTCCATCCGGCACATCGTGATCAGCGATCCAGAATCCGAAACAACGTCCGTCCGGCCCGGACCCGAGCTCGCCCGCGACGGCCGTCAGGTGCACTCCTACGAGGAGCTCCTGGCCGGCCAGCCGGACGGCTTCGACTGGCCCGAGCTGGACGAGCGCTCCGCCGCCGCCATGTGCTACACCAGCGGCACCACCGGCCACCCCAAGGGCGTGGTCTACAGCCATCGCTCCATGCACCTGCACTCCATGGCCGTCGCCATGGGCAACGTGTTCGGGCTGTCCGACCAGGACAAGGTGCTGCCCGTGGTGCCCATGTTCCACGCCAACGCCTGGGGCCTGCCCTATGCCGCCGTCATGGCCGGGGCCGAGCTGCTCATGCCCGACCGGTTCCTCCAGCCCGCCCGGCTGGCCGCCATGATCGAGGCCGAGCGGCCCACGCTGGCCGGTGCCGTGCCCACCATCTGGAACGGCCTGCTCCAGCACGTCCGGGCCAGCGGCGGCGATCTCTCCTCGCTGCGCCTGGTCCCCTGCGGCGGGTCAGCCGTGCCGCACGCCCTGATCGAGGCCTACGAGAAGGAGCTCGGCGTCACCATCGTCCAGGCCTGGGGGATGACCGAGACTTCCCCGCTCGGCAGCGTGGCCCGCCCGCCCGCGGGCCTGCCCGACGACGAGGCCTGGCACTATCGCGACACCCAGGGCCGCCTCATGTGCCAGGTCGAGGGCCGCCTGGTCGGCGACGAAGGCGCCGTGCTGCCCAACGACGGCGTGGCCGTCGGCGAGGTCGAGGTCCGCGGCCCCTGGGTCACCGGCAGCTACTACAAGGACGACGATCCCGGCAAGTTCGACAACGGCTGGCTGCGCACCGGCGACGTCGGCACCATCGACCCGCTCGGCTACGTCACCCTGACCGACCGGGCCAAGGACGTGATCAAGTCCGGCGGCGAGTGGATCTCCTCCATGGAGCTGGAGAACGCGCTGATGGCTCACCCGCAGGTCAGCGAGGCGGCCGTCATCGGCGTGCCCGACGACAGGTGGGGCGAGCGGCCGCTGGCCGCCGTGGTGCTGGCCGATGACGTCGCGGTCAGCGCCGACGAGCTGCGCGCCTTCCTGGCCGAGCGGGTGCCCCGCTGGCAGCTGCCCGAGCGCTGGTCGTTCATCGCCGAGGTGCCCAAGACCAGCGTCGGCAAGTTTGCCAAGACCACCATGCGCGAGGCCTACGCCCGCGGCGACTACCTGATCATCGAGGCTCGCTGAGCCGGCCGGTCGCGGCGGGGGTCCCGGCGGGTCCCGGCGGGGCAGGTGAACTGCCCGTCTGCTTTGCCGACCCCGCCGCGGTACCGGTACCCTAGGCGCGACCCGCATGGGTTGTCGGGAGGCTTCGCCTAGTCCGGTCTATGGCGCCGCACTGCTAATGCGGTTTGGGTTCGCGCCCATCCGGGGTTCAAATCCCCGAGCCTCCGCCCCGTCTACCTGGGCGTTCGCGCTGACAGCGCGGGCGCCCAGCGTCGTCTCAGTGATCATCACCGGCTCCAGATGGCCCATTGCTGGTCCCGCCGGGCAGGCGCCGCAGGATCTCGCCGAGCGAGTCGCGGATATCGCTGAGCACCATGCCGTGCTCGGCCTGGGTGGCCCGCACCTCCCGGACGTCCTCATGCAGGAGGCTGACGCCATAGGCCACGGCGTCGATCCTCGCTGGCACGATGTGGCGCATCTGCTGCTCCAGCTCGGCCACCCGGGCCTCAAGGGCCGCATAGTCAGCCGCCATCGCGGGCTCCCTCCGATGGCTGCGCGGTGCCCGTCCCGGCCGTCCAGTCGGGGCGCTCGGCAGGCCCGATCTCGCGGTAGCCGGTGTCCTGCGGCTCCTGCGAATCGAACACCTGAATCGCGTTCAGGTAGAAGTCCTCGCTGACGACCACCGCGGCCGGACGGCCATAGCGAGTGATGAGCGTCGGCTCGCCGGTCAGCCGGGCGCGGTCGATCACGTCGCCGAGCCGCACCCGGGCCTCTTCCACGCTCGCTGTCCTCACGCTGGCGATTCTAGACCTCCTTATGGTCCTTGAGCAATACCGTCCGACCTGGGCGGGCGCGGCGGGGCACGAATGCGGCGATCGCGGCGGCCGCGTCCTCGGCCAGCTCGTCGGCGACCTCGGTGTAGACGTCCATCGTGAATGCCGTGGTCGCGTGGCCGAGCATCTGGCTGATCACCTTCGGCCGGACCCCGGCGGCCAGGAGCATCGACGCGGCGCCGTGGCGCAGGTCATGGAACCGGATCGGCGGCAGGCCGGCCCGCCCGGCGAGCGTCTTGAACCGGACGCTGATCCAGTTGGGCCGCAGCGGCGCGCCGTCCTCGCGGGTGAACACCCGGCCGGAGTCGGCCAGGCGGGGCCCCAGGCCATCCGCTCGGCGAGCTGCGCCGTGCGCCAGGCGCGCAGCACCGCGGCGGTGTCCTCGTCAATCACCAGCTGGCGGTCGGATTCCTCGCTCTTGATGGAATCGAGCACGTCATCGGCCTGGCCCTGGCGGATATCGACCCGCCGCGTGGTCAGGTCCACGTCGGCCCACGCGAGCCCGGCCAGCTCCGAGCGGCGCAGCCCGAAGTAGGCCGCCAGGTGGAACAGCGAGTACAGCCGCTCGGCCGGTCTTCCGGGCTCAGGATCTTGCGTGCTGCTTTTTGCAAGCGCTGGCCCGTCCTCGCTGGCCTCCAGCGAGTCCAGGAACGCGCCGCACTGCGCGGCCGTCCAGACCATGACCGGCGCCGGCACCTCGCCGGTCTCGCGCCACCGTTCGACGCGCGGGCCGGTCCACAGCAGCGGGCGGGACTTGCGGGCCCCGCGCTTGCCGCCGAGCCGCACCGCGGCGGCCGGGTTGACCGGCAGCGTCTGCGGCACCGCGTCGGCCAGGGCGCTGTGCGCCACCGCGTGGATCCGCTTGATGCGCGCCTCCGACAGCGGCCGCGATGACCGGCACTTGCCGTCCCGTTCGCTACGGGCCTGCGCCAGGCGCCGGATCAGGTCGCCCTGGTCGCCGGTCTCGCCGGGTCGGTTGATCAGCCGCATGGCGGCGTACAGATCGCGGAAATGGTGCTCGCGCAGGTCAGCCAGCCGGATATGGCCGAGCCCCGGCCGGAAGTACAGCTCGACCGCCTCGCGGTAGCTGTCCAGCGTCTTGGGCTTCAGCTCGGCCTCGGATTCCCACCAGCGCAGCCGCCGGGGCAGATAGTCGCCGAACGTGGTCCGCCGGTCATCGACGTGCGCGCCCTGGCCGACGCGGCCGAGCATCTCCAGCAGCGCATCGCGGCATGCCTTCTTGGTGGCGTAGGGGCCGATCCGCGGGCGGCGGCGGCGCTGGTCGGCAGCGCGGGGCGCCTCGTATCGCGCGTACCAGGCCCCGTGACCGCTGGAGCGCGCCAGGGCCGGGCACGCCTTGCCCAGCAGGCGGCCGGTCTGCGAATCGCGGCACGAGCATGCGCGGAAGGGCTCGGGTAGCTTCACCGCTGGCCTCCCGCCAGCCGGGCTTCCTCGGGCAGCTCGCCGACCAGGTACCGGCGATCAAGCTCGCGCCGCAGGTGCATGCCCAGCATCTCCACAAGCTGGCTGTAGGCCTGGGTCAGGCTGACAATCATCCGCTGGAGCTGCGTAATTGCCTGGTCCGGCGGAAGGTCGGCAATGCCAGGCTTCAAGGTTGACTCCAGGCCGCACCGCTCAGCGAATCTCGTAATCGCCTCGCGTAGGCCGTCGTCGATCACCCGGCTGCGGAGTCGCTGGACGGCAACGGCGATTTCCATTTCTTCATCGCTCATGCCGGGCGGCAGCTGGAATAGCTTGCCCTGATCCTTAAGTGTCGCGCTGGAAGGCGTGCCGGTCCTCCTCCAGGTGCTCGGCGAACGCCTCGCGCCGCGCGGTCGCCTCGCGGACAGCTGCCCGGAGGTCCCGCCGATCGTCATTGCGGCCGGCCAGAGCGTATCCGCCCAGGCCGCCGAGCAGGGTGGTGATCGGGCCGACGATCGCTGCCCAGGATGCGGCATCCATCACGAGCGCCGGTCGGCGCGCGGATCCGGGGGGAGTTCCATGGCGCCAGACAATCGCCCTGTCCGCCGACAGCCGGGCCATCTGCGGACAATCAGGCCTCGTCGGCGCTGGTCAGAACGGGGGTATCGCATGAGTTATGCGGTTTGGGTTCGCGCCCATCCGGGGTTCAAATCCCCGAGCCTCCGCCCGCTGAGCTCAAGGGCCCTGCACCGTCGGCGCAGGGCCCTTCGGCTGCCTGCCGCCGGGCCGCTGCGAGCGATCAGTCGCCGTCTCCAGTCGGCTTTGTCCAGTACTCCTGAATCCGGGCGGCTGCCTCGGCCTTGCTCATCCGGCCAACCTCAGCGTCGTCAAGGCCGAGGCGTGTGATGAGCAGATGTACTAGCTCGGCGGGAAGTGCCTCCGCAGGTACCTCGGGTTCGCCGCGGTCGGGCTTCACTTTGTCCTGCACGCAAGCCCAGAATTCAGCTTGGCCGACGTCAAGCTGGTCTCTGAGGATGTGGGTCCAGATCGACTTTCCGTAGGTGCTCCGATCTGGCGGATGCGAGATCCGGGTTCGAAGAATGCGCCCATCGTGGAGCCTAAGTTCATAGGTGACGTGGTGCGTGCCCGTTCGGCCCTGAGCGTCACGGACGCGCACCCAGCCCTCTGTCGTGCAGAAGGCCTCGTGATCGCTGCGGGTCGGGGCTGGCCCCGTCACCGTGCCGGACCCCTGAGCCATGCACGCAGCTGGTCGTCATCGCTCAGGCCGACGAGCTGGACGATTCCCCAGTTCTCGCTGTGATTCGGGGCGTGCTGGAGTCGATCGCGCCAGTCCTGGGCGTATTCGCGGATCGCGTCGACTAGCTCGTCGATGGCTTCCTCGAAGGTGGC
This sequence comes from Streptosporangiaceae bacterium, assembly GCA_050698895.1. Taxonomy (GTDB): domain Bacteria; phylum Actinomycetota; class Actinomycetes; order Streptosporangiales; family Streptosporangiaceae; genus DASUBV01. Next base: position 10,398 of record JBOHCO010000653.1, on the reverse strand, counting down.
GCCGTCGGCGGCGACCGGCAAGCCTGGGACGAACGCGGACCAGCCGATGCCCTCACCTTCATGGACTACCTGTGCGGACGGTGCCAAACAGGTGGCTAGGAAGTGCTGCAGCCGGTCGGCGTCAATGACCGCAGCCAGGCTGGCATCGCGGCGGACAGTGGCCAGCTGACCGCTCTCCGCGGCGTCAAGAACTTCCTTTAGATGAGCGCGGGCGTCGGTATAGCTGTCGTAGTGAACAGCAGGCATGGATGTAGATCCCTCTGTGCTCGAGCCTGATGGTGGATCGTCTCGGGTGGCGTTCCGTCTCAGTCAAGCCGACGAGTTGACGTACGTCAAGTACGCGACGTACCTGAAGCCTGCTGCTCAAGCCGGGCGCGAGGTCCGAAATGGTGAAAAGGCGCGGTCTAAATAAATCCGTAAGGTCGCTAGCTGGTGCTACTGCGCCAAACGGGCCTCGTTGCTCGGCCCGTGGCGGTCATGCTGGCAGGCATGAGCAGCCTTGCATCCCTAGCCGGCCCCCCAGTGGCCCTTGGCTTCAACGCCACGCTGGACAGCACGGTCGCGATCATCATCCCGGTGTTGTTCCTGGCCCTCGGGGTGCAGCGGCACCTGTACCAGGACCTGCTGAAGGCCTACTACAACGCCGCCCGCGACCTGCGGCAGCGGGCCCGCCCGGGGACGCGGATGGTTCCGCCGCTGCTCATCACGGTCGTCACGGGGGCCGTCACTACGTTCATCCTGGTGTACGGCGAGGTCGACGCGATCCTGGCCCTGTCCGACCGGCATCCGGTCGGCTCGGAGACGCCGGTCGTCGCCGCGGTCGGGCTGGCCATCGCCGTGGCGGCCGGGCCGGCCTCGGCGCTGCTGCGCGCCTACCTCAGCGCGATGCGGCTGCTCAGCCCGGCGGGCCTGCGGCGGCCGGGGTTCCGGGAGCGCCCAGCCGACGGCCAGGACTCTGCCGGCGGCGTCTCTGCCGGCGGCCTCTCCTCGGGCCTGCCCGAGGCGGAGATCGGCCTGATGGCGAGCGAGCCCAGCACGTTCTAGCTGGGTGGCGCGGTCATACCGTGCGCAGCGCCTCGGTCGGGGAGAGACGGGCGGCTCGCATCGCCGGGTACAGGCCGGCGATGGCGCCGATGGCCAGGGCGGCGCCGCCGCCGCCGTAAAGCGCCTCGGCCGGGATCTGGACCTGCCAGTGCTGGCTCAGGGCATAGGCGGCGGTGGCGGCCGCGCCGATGACGGTGCCGGCCAGGCCGCCCAGGGCCGACAGGAGCACGGCCTCGGCCAGGAACTGCTCGGCGACGTGACGCCGGGTGGCGCCCAGGGCGCGGCGCAGGCCGATCTCGGAGCGGCGCTCGAGGACGGAGATGACCATGACGTTGGCGATGCCGACGCCGCCGACGAGCAGGGCGACGGCGCCGAGGCCGAGCAGCAGGCTGTTATAGGCCCCTTTGGCGGCCACCTCGGCCTGGAGAAAGTCGGAGGGCTGGTTCCACTGCACGGTTGAGGGGTCGGCCGGGTCGACGGTGGCGGCCAGCACGGCAGCGACCGCGCTGACCTGGCTGGGCACGGTGCGCAGGTACAGCTCGGTGGGGTGGCCGTCGAAGGCGAAGTCCTGCTCGGCGATCGGGAAGCCGATCAGGGCCGTGCTGTTGATCTGGCTGACCAGCGGCACGGGCTTCAGGATGCCGACGACGGTGAACCAGTGCCCACCGATCCATATCTGGGCCGGGTGGGCCAGGTTGCCGATGCCCAGCAGGCTGGCCGCCTCGGAGCCGAGGACCACCGCCGGGTACCGGGCGGTGGCCGGGTTGAGGAACCGGCCGTGAGCCAGGGCGGCGCTCAGGGCGGCGGGCAGGGCGGCGTCGGCCGCGGTCACCGAGATGCCGCTGGTGTTGACGGCCGGGATGAACGGGCTGCGGTACACGTAGACGCTGGCCAGGCTGGCGATCTGGGTCACGTGGGTGACCGGGCCGATGCGCGACACCATGCCCTCGGAGGTGGCGGGCAGCTCGGTCTGCTGGCCGAACGCGGTGCTGCCGGGCTGCACAGTCAGCAGGTTGCCCAGGCGGGCCAGCTCATTGAGCAGGCCGGCCTTGGAGGACTGGGAGATGCCGAGCACGCCCACGATGGCGGCGATGCCGATGCTGATGCCCAGCGCGGACAGGGAGGCTCGCACCCGCCGGCTGCGGAGTCCGAGGCTGCCGGCCCGCAGCAGGTCCCGGCCCGAGAGCCGCGACCCGCCGGCGTCGGCGTCGGCGTCACGAGCCTGCCGTCGTGTCACTGAGGATCCTTCCGTCGCGGATCTCGATACGGCGGCCCATGGCCGCGGCGACGTCGAGGTCGTGGGTGATGACCACGATGGTCGTGCCGTCGCGGTGCAGCTCGCGGAGCAGCTCCAGGATGGACGCGCCGCTGGCGGTGTCCAGGTTGCCGGTGGGCTCGTCGGCCATGACCAGGGCGGGGCGCCCGGCCAGGGCCCGGGCGATGGCGGTGCGCTGCTGTTCGCCGCCCGATAGCTGGTTGGGCCGGTGCCGCAGGCGATGACTCAGCCCGACCCGCTCGATCGCGGTCCGGGCCAGTCGCCGCCGATCGGCTATCCGCCCGCCCCGGTAGAGCAGGCCGTCGGCGACGTTGTCGAGCACGCTGAGGCCATCGAGCAGGAAGAACTGCTGGAACACGAAGCCCAGCCGCCGGGCCCGCAGGCCCGACAGCTGCTTGTCGGACATCGCCGAGGTGTCCTCGCCCGCGATGCGGACCACGCCGCGGGTGGGCCGCTCGAGGGTGCCCATGACGTGCAGCAGAGTGCTCTTGCCCGAGCCGGAAGGGCCGATGATGGCGACCAGCTCGCCCTGGCCGATCCGCAGGTCGACGCCGGCCAGGGCCGTGACCGGCGGATCGCCGGGATACTCCCGGACCACGCCGGCCAGCTCCAGGACCGGTGCGGGCGGGGCGGCCGGGGCGGTCGGCCGGGCCGGGATCGGGATGGTGCGGGTCACGACGACGGCACCTGCACCCGGGTGCCGGCGGTGATGCCGGACCCGCTGACCTGGACCAGGGTGCTGCTGTACAGGCCGGTCGTGACCGCGACCAGGTGGCTGGTCCGGCCGGTCACCACCGCCACGCCGTACCCGCCGCCCTGCAGCGCCAGCAGCGCGTTCACCGGCACCGCCAGCACGTTGTCGGCCCGCTGCGAGGTGATGTTGACGTTCACCGGGGCCTGGTCCGGGCCGGCCCCCGGCGGGGTGCGGTCCAGGGTGATGGTGACCGTCACCGTCGGGGCGGAGTTGCTGCCGCCCGACGCGGACGAGCAGGGCGACTGGCCGGCCGAGCCGCCGCCGCTGGTGCTGGCGCCGGTGCCGGTACCGGTGCCGCCGCCCCCCGGGCAGGTGGCCACGTTGCCGACCGTTTCCACGCGCCCGCCGACGGTCGAGGTGCCATCGGGCAGCACGACCGATACCGCGTCGCCAGGCTTGACCAGGTATTCCTGGGTCACGCCCAGGTCGACGGTGACGACGGGGGTCGTGCCGGTGGCCGTGAGCACCGTTCCGCCTCCGCTGGCGCTCCCGCCGCCTCCGACAGATGCGCCGACCGACGGCGTCACCGAGGTGACCCGGATGGGACCGGGCTCGAACACCACCTCGCCGAGCAGGATCTCGCCGGTCGCGGGCAGGCCGAGCGCCCGCTGCCAGCGTTCCGCCGCTGCGGCCGTCGCCGATGAGTAGTGGTCGCCCTGGGCCAGGCCGGCGCCGTAGCCGAGGGCGATCAGGTCGCGGGTCAGTTCGCCCACGTCAGCGCCGTCGGCCATGCCGACGCGGAAGACCCGGTAGGCGGCGACCGAGCCGTACAGCAGCGGCACCGGCTGGCTGCTAACCGAGTACACGCGCTGGTCCTGCCGGATGACGTCACCCGGCTGCGGCAGCCAGGTGTAGGTCGTGCCCAGGTTGACCGCGGTGGCCTGCAGCGAGGCCAGGGTGGCCTGGTCACCCAGCAGCTTGGTCCGGTCGGCCTCGACCGCGGCCTGGTCCTGGTCACGGTCGAGCACCGCCGTCGACCGGGCCGCGGCTAGCTGCTGCCGGGCCTGAGTCAGCGTCGCCTGATCCTGGCTGACCTGCTGCTCGTCCTGGCTGCACGCCGCCGGGGAGGCCCCCTGACCGGCGCAGTCCTTTTTCTCCCTGGCCTGGTCCGCGTTGAGCGCGGACCGGTCGGTGCGGACGTCCGACTGGTCCGCCGTGATCGCCTGGCGGTTAGCGGCCGAGGTGTCAGACTCAGTCCGCCTGGCCGCCGACAGGGCCTGCCGGTCCTGGGTCACGGCCTGCTGCGCCTGGGTGACCTGCGCGGGGTTGCCCGACGGAGCAGCGACGGCATACGAGCCGTCATAGCCGATCGAGCCGCCGACCTGCACCGCGCTGGTCAGGTCGGTCCGCACGACCGGGGCGGTGCCCAGCGAGCCGCCGCCCGCCTGCGGCGAGGCCGTGCTGCCGCCACTGGCGCCGGTCACCAGGGCCACTCCGCCGCCCGCCGCCCCCCCGACCACGACCACGGCGGCGGCGATGAGCGCGACCCGTCGCTTGGCCGGCAACACACGCCGGGCCAGGAACTCAGCCACTGACGGGGCCGACGGCGATCAAGCCCACGCCACTTCCGGCCGGCCCGCCCGCCACCTCGACGGCTCCGGCCGGGAGCCGGCCGCCGAAGCCCGGCGTGCCCGTCTTCCTCGCGCACACCCTGGCGGCGTTCTGGAAGGCGGGGCTGTTCGGGCTCATGTCGCCTCCGGGATGAGCCGATATGTCGCCGCCGGCGGAGGGGTCGGGAAAGTCCGGGACTCCGTTGGCCCGCATGCACTCGGAGAACCTCACCCGCTGGCCCTGCGACGGCGGGGCCGGGAACGGCCTGCCGCTCCGCAACGCCAGCTGGGCCGCGGCCAGGTACTTGATGCAGGCCTTGCCGTTGGTCGGGTTCTGTCCGCTCGGCAGCGCGCCGTCCCTGTCGCCGGCCGGAGTGGTGATGTGAATCACCGCACTGGTGTCGACCGTCGGGTCGGTCTGGTTCGGATCGCCGTGGCTGCGCATGCAGGCGGCCCACTGATCCAGCAGCCGGGTCGCGTTGCCCTTGGGCGGACTGGTCGTCGCGCTCCCGACGCCATTGCCGCCGCTCTTCCCGAGGCTGGCGACGCCGCTGCTGCTCCCCAGGCTGGCGACGGGCGAGGTGCGGGCACTGCCGCCGCATGCGGCCAGCCCGATGGCGGCCGCCGTGACCAGGACCGCGAGCCGGCCCGATCGCCGATACATCCCTGTCATAGCTCGCCGCCTTAGCTGGCCGGTCCGGGACTGCCCGGCTTCGCGCTGGGCACTGCCCCGCTGGAAACTCCGCCGCTGGGCCCTGGGCCGTTGGGCAGCTGAGCGCCTCGTACCATGACCTCTCCCGGCACGCCGTCACCGGTGATGTAGGCAGCTGGCATGCCGGTCTTCCTGGCGCATACATCGTTGGCCTTCTGGGCGATCGGGCTGTTCGGGTCCACGCCGGTGCCCTGGAAGTTGGTGGTGCTCCCGGTGGAGTCGGGGTAGTTCGGGACGCCGTTGGCTCGCATGCACTCGGCGTACTTCGCCAGCGCGACCTGAGACGGGCCGGTCGGGGCCGGGTGGCCGCCGCGCAGCGCGCTCTCGGCCGCGAGCTCGTCATTGCTGCACGGACCGGTGCTGCCGTGGGCCTCCGAGGACAGCTCCGGCGGCACGTTGGCCGGCATGGCGATATGGATGACCTTGTTGGCGTCGATGGTCGGGTCGGTCTGGCCGGGATCGCCGTGGCGGCGCATGCAGGCGGCCCACTGGTCCAGCAGCCGGGTCGGGTTGCCCGTGGACAGTCTGGTCGCGGTGCGCCCGCGGCCATGGCCGCGGATGCTAACTGGGCTGGGGCCGCGGGTGCTGCTGTTCCCCAGGCTGGCGACGTGGGGGGAGCTGGCACCGTGGCCGCTGCATGCGGCCAGCCCCATGGCGCTCGCCGCGATGAGGGCCGCGAGCCCGCCCGATTGCTGGTGCGTCCCTGGCCCGGCTCGTCGCCCTGGCTTGCCGGCCGCAGGCCAATGATCGTCGTTCATCGTGTGTTCCTCGTCGTCATTCCGGTGGAAGTGGCACATGCGTGTTCCCGGCCAGTGCCGACCGCGCCAGCGGGAACGCCTTGGACTGGGTCGGCCGACGTCACCCGGACTTCGACCCCGGCCCGGAGGGCCGGGGAACTGCAAGCGTCGGATGGCCAGCGCGCGCCGGGCCGTAGCCGGAAGCTCCGGTCAGGCGCTTGCACAGCGACTGAGCCCTGGTGACCAGGCAGAGCTTTCCGGGCTTCGGGCCCGGCAGCTGTGACACCAGCGGCACGAGCGCGCTGAGCAGCGGGACCCGGCGGAATCCGGCCGGGATGGGCACGGTGAGCTGGGCCAGGTTCTGCGGGGTAGGCGGGAGCCAGGTGATGTCCGCCGTCAGCTGGGCGGCCGGCGTGCCGGGGGTCAGCCGGCCCGGCGCCGGCTCGCCAGGGGCATAGAAACCGAGAGCTGAGCGGATAGCCAGGCGCACCGGCAGGTACGTGCCCGGGCTGACCCAGATGGTCTCGGAGATCGGGCTGCCCCGGCGGCTCGTCAGCTTGACTGCCTCGGTCCCGTCGACGCGCTGCCGTCCGGCCACGGTCAGGGTTCCGCAGGAAATCGTGGCGCGCAGAGACCGGGCCACCGTCGACGGCTGCGAGTCGCCCGAGAAGTTGATGCCTTCCAGCCCGGGCTGGAACAGCAGCGGAAGGCCAGCGATCAGCGGCCCGCAGTCGCGCGGACTGGATGCTCGGCCAGCTCCGTACGGAGCGCCCAGTCGGTGCTGGCGCGCCCAGGTCCGCGTCTGGTAGGTGACCAGGGTGTAGAAGTCTCCGCTTGAGCCCTCGTCGTAGACCGTGCGCCCGCCCGGCGAGTTCCTGACCGAGCGCCACTGGTCGCCACGAGACCACAGCTCGGCGGTGGTCGTCGTGGTCTTGACGCCGGGCCCGGAAGCGCTCCGGGTAGTGATCATCATGTGCGCGATGGCGCCGGGGTCGGCCGCGCTCAGGGCGCTGTCTACGCGCTTCACCACGTAAGCGGCAGGCGCGATCCGCCCCCGAATGCCGGTTGTTCCGGCACCAGGCAGGACGACCGCCACCATCGCAGCGCCCGCGACCAGTGCCGCCGCCACGGCCGCCCCCGAGCGTCGGGCCAGTCGCCGGCGGCGCCGGCGCGCGACCCGGCGGGTCAGCCCGGCGGGTGCCCGCAGATCAGCGGTGAACCGCTCCATGCCCTGACGGAGCAGGTCCTCGACGTCGGTGTTCATGATCGCTTTCCATTCCGGCCGCACATTGCCGTCGTGTCGTTCCAGTCGTCGGCGAGGTCGCGCATCCGCGCCAGGCCGCGCGCGCCGGCCGACTTGACCGTGCCCACCGCGCAGCCCAGGACCGCCGCCGTCTCGGCGTCGGTCAGCTGCTCCCAGTACCGCAGCACCAGCACGGCGCGCTGCCTCGCCGGAAGTTGCAGCAGCAGCCGGACCAGGGCGTCGCGCAGGTCTACCTCGCCCGTCGCGTCCTGGGCCGGCCGCGGACCCGCTCGCAGCAGGCGCTCCTTCTGCCGCCACCGGCCCGCCCGGCGGTAGCCGTCGGTGGCCAGGTTGCACAGGGTCCGGCGCAGGTAGGGCTCGGGATCCCCGTCGAACCGGCGCCATCGCCGCAGCAGCCGCTCGACCGCCGTCTGCAGCAGGTCCTCGCCAGCCTCTTTGCTGCCGGTGAGCAGCACGGCCGTGCGCAGCAGATGATCGGCGCGCTCGGCCAGGAAGCGCTCGAGCTCAGCTGTGCTCCGATCGGCCGCCATCCGGGTCTCCTGCTAGGTCTGCTCTCTATTCGCAAACCAAGCACGAAGAACCCGCCGCCGGCGTTCCACCCGCGGGGGAAGTTACGCCTGCCGAATGGTTCAGGTCGCCGGTGTCAGAGGCCGCGGCTTCACGCATCGCGCCCGAGGAACGCCAGCATTCCGCCGATCAAGGCCGCCGCCGCGTAGCCCGCCAGCACCGCGAACCCGCCCCAGGGCGAGAACATGTGCGACATGCCCGGGTCCGCGGGGTCCGGCCGGGTGGAGAAGATCTGGGTCCCGGCGTAGGCCGGCACCCACTTGTTGACGTCGTTCTGCCAGGCCTGCGGCAGGAAGGTGACCAGGAGCGGCGCGACGAAGAGCAAGGCGATCGACGCGGTGATCGCGCCCGCCGTGTGCCGCAGCATCATCCCGAGGCCGAACGCGAGCAGCCCGCAGGCGGTCAGGAACAGCGCGCCCCCGATCACCGCGCGCAGCACGTTCGGCTGGCCCAGGGTCGCGCTGATGTGTTTGCCCGACATCAGCGCCTGGCCGAGGAAGAACGCCCCGAAGCAGGTCACCAGCCCGGCCACGAAGGCCACTACGGCGAACGCCACCGCCTTGGCCGCGAACACCACGCCGCGGCGCGGCATCGCGGTCAGCGAGGTGCGGATCATCCCGGTCGAGTACTCGGACGTGATTGTCAGCGCGCCCAGCGCCGCGATGATCAGCTGGCCGACGTACAGGCCGTCGAGGCTGCGGTTGGTCGGGTCGAAGTCCGGTCCGCTCCCGTCGATGTTGTGGCCGCGGCGAAGCTGCCCAGCGCGCCGATGGCGATGGTGATCACGACCAGGGCGAGCAGCGTCCAGTAGGTCGAGCGGGGGGAGCGGATCTTGGTGAACTCCGAGCGGAGCGTGCCCCCGAACCCGGCCCGGCCGCTCGGCGCGGGCGGAAGGGCCGAGCCGACCGCCTCCTCGGTACCGCCTGCCACGTCAAACACGGCCATCTCAGCTACCGCTTCCTGCGAGAGGCTGCTGGGGTTTCCCCACCTGCCTACTCAGCACCGCTGGTGCCCCCAATGTGACGCGCGGGGGCGCGGCGCATCAGCCGCGTGCGGCGCCGTTCATGCGTCGGCCAGGGCGGTGGCGAGGTGGGCCGCGACGGGGGCATAGATGCCTGGCATCAGAGATGTGGCCTCGGCGCGGGTCAGCCAGCGCGCCTCGACGACCTCGCCGGCTCTGGCCGCCACGCTGGTCGGGCCGAGCGGCTCGGCGGCCAGGTAGGTGATATCGACACCGGTTACCGGGTGCACCCGTCGGCCGAGCAGGCCGGTGACGCGGACGGTGTAACCGGTTTCCTCGTGGGCCTCACGCGCGGCGGCCTGGGCCGGGGTCTCGCCGGGCTCGATCTGACCACCGGGGAAGACCCAGGATGGCTCGCCATCGGCCCGCCAGACGGCGAGCACGCCGCTCGGCGAGGTCACGACGGCGACGGCTACGGCGGCCATGATCTTCATGGCTAGCCGGGACGGCCCGTCCCCGTGTGCGGTCGGTGGCCTGGGACTTCCGGGCCAGCACGGCGTCGGGCGTCTCCGCGGAAACGTCTTACGCATGTGCGTAGCGCAAGTGCTTCGAACGTTTCCGCGGAAACGCCTCGGGCCCACCACGGCAGACAGCACCAGAGCGAGGTCTGAGCCCGGGTGCCGAGGTGCCGGGGTCAGGTCCTGGTCAGCCCGTCGGGTGGTGATGTCGCGGTCGGCGCAGGGTTGTTCGATTCAGAGCTGCCGGGTCGACTGCTCTCGGGTGCGGTGGTAGCCGGGGTCACGGCGGCCTGGGCGGCTGCGGTGTCGGCCTGGCGGTGACGGCGGGCGGTGCGGCGCAGCTGGATCATGCGCCCGGCGCCGGGGATGACGACTAGCAGGATGCCAAGGACGGCGGCGAGCAGCAGGGCCACGCCGAGCGGCAGGTGCCCGTGCGCGCCGAAGTAGCCGATGTTGACCTCATGGCTGTTCTCCAGGATAAACACCAGGAGCAGGAGCAGCACGACGGCGAACAGCGCGACGGCAACCCATGCCCCGCCGAGGCGGGTCCGCTTGATGACGTGGTGCGCGGGCGGCGGCGGAGCAGTGGTGTCCTGGCTGGCGGCGAGGCCGGTGCTCGCCGGGTCGGCGGTGGCCGGGTCGGTGGTGGCGGTGGCCGGGACCTGGTCCGGGGAAGCCATGTGCCTCACCCCTCACGTTATGACTCGAGCAATAGGACCAGCCCGAGCTACCCCGTTACGCTCCGTTAAACCGAAGTTACGGGGCCTCCGAGTAGGAATCTCGTGCCTGGCCAGGCACGCGAGCCTCCTGACGACCATTTCCTGTAGCCAGGAAAATCATGGCGTGTCGCCGGGCCTATCCTGCTGCAGCCTGTTACGCTGCGGTCGTGATGGAGCAGCCGACCGCGATGCACGTGGCCAGGATCAAGAGCTCGCACACCGACAAGGCCGGGCGGCGCCGGGAGTACGAGTCCCGGCTGCTGCGCCGCACCTACCGCGAGGACGGCAGGGTCTGC
>JBOHCO010000652.1:0-1752 GCA_050698895.1 Streptosporangiaceae bacterium | reverse complement strand
CCCTCGGCCTTCCGCTGGAGGGCGAAGGCGACGGCTACTACTCGAGCGGGAACATCGCCGGCAGCAAGCACTTCGGCGTGTGGCCCCTGTCCGAGGCCGCCGAGGCGTGCTTCGGCACGCCGGAGTGGCCCGCCGGCCGGGTGGTGCCCCAGGCGTCCATCGAGTTCGAGGTGGCCGACACGGCCGAGGTCGCGGCGGCCGGGGAGGAGCTTCAGCGCGCGGGCTTTGAGCTGCTGCACCCGGCGCGCACCGAGCCGTGGGGCCAGACGGTGGCCCGGCTGCTCACCGGGGATGGCCTGATCGTCGGCATCTCCTACACACCGCCGTTCCACGACGAGGCATCGGCCTGAGCCAGCCCGGCCGGGATGCCGGCTGAGGGGATGCCGGCCGAGGGAATGCCGGCCGAGGGAATGGTGACCGTGACGGTCAGGCCGCCGTCCTCGCGGGGGCGGGCGGTGACGTTGCCGCCGTGGATCGCGGCGATGGAGGCGACGATGGCCATGCCGAGCCCCGAGCCGTCATGGGAGGTTCGGTCGCTGAGCCGCTGGAACGGCTGGAAGATGCGGTCGGTGTCGGCCGGGCTGATGACCGGGCCGGTGTTGGCCACGGTCAGCTGGCTGTGGCCGGCGGTGGTGCGGGTGCTGATCCAGATGTCGCCGGCGGCGTGGTTGTAGCGGGCCGCGTTGTCGACCAGGTTCGCGATGAGGCGTTCGGCGAGCACCGGGTCGCCGGATATGACGGCGGGCTCCAGCGCGGCGTGCGCCCGCCGGTCGCCCAGGTCGGCGGTGTCGAGGACGTCTTCGGCGGCGGTGGCCAGGTCGACTTCCTCGTGGACACTGAGCCCGCGCTCGTTGCGGGCCAGGATGAGCAGCGCGCTGATGAGGTGCTCGGCGTGGTCCACGGCGGCGCGGACGTCGGCCGCCATGGCCCGCATGTCGCCCGGCGTGCTGGCCGGGTTGCCCAGCACGACGTCGACCGTCGCGCCCATGACGGCGAGCGGAGTGCGCAGTTCATGGGAGGCGTTGGCGATGAACCGCTGCTGGCTCTCGAACGCGGCCTGAAGCCGGCTGAGCATCTCGTCGAAGGTCTCGGCCAGTTCGCGGAGTTCGTCGTGGGGGCCGGCCGGCGCGACCCGCGCCGACAGGTTGTGCTCGGAGGCGGCCCGGGCGGCCGCGGTGACCTGGTGCACCGGGCGCAGCGCTCGCCCGGAGATGATCCAGCCCAGGATCGCGGCCAGGGCAATGACCACGGCGAGGGTAATCAGCGAGTATCGCAGCAGGTGCGACAGGGTGAGCTCACGCTGGCTCTGGGCGCCTAGGTGCTGAAGGTAGGTGTTGCACTTGGCCAGGAGTCGCTTGTTGGCCGGGGCGCTGGCCTGCGCGAATTTGCACTGCGCGAGGACGCTGGCCGACGCGGCGTCGGCCGAGGAAGGCGCGTGGTCATTCCCCTGGCCGTGCCCCGGCGCGCCGAGCTGCGCGACCAGGGCGTAGCTGACGGCCACGACGATCGCCCCGCACAGGGTGAACAGGCCGGTGTACAAGAGGGTCAGGCGCGCCCGGAGGGTTGGCCGCGGGCGGAGAGTCAGCCGCGTCCAAACGGTTGGCCGCGCCCGGGGGTTTAGCGGCCCCCGGGGGCTTGGCCGCGGGCGGGTCACATCCGGTACCCCTTGCCCACCACGGTTCCGATGAGCGGCGGGTCGCCGAGCTTGCGCCGCAGCCGGGCCATCGTCACCGAGACGATGTTGCTGAACGG
>JBOHCO010000651.1:0-2170 GCA_050698895.1 Streptosporangiaceae bacterium | reverse complement strand
GTCCAGGGTCTTGGCCGCCAGCCCGGCCAGCTGCTCGCACGCCTCCCGGAAGGCCGCGTCGCCGGGGGCCCCCGGTGAACGCGGGGTCTGCCTGGCCCACTCGAGCAGCGTGCACAGCATCGCGATGTAGGTGCTGGTGCCGGGCGAGAAGCCGAGCGTGGGCACGTCGATCGGCAGGGATCGTGGCGATCTCCCGGCGCATGACCTCGATGCCGTAGTCGTCCCGGCGGGCGTGGACCGCGGCCGGCTCCGGGACAGTGCTCCCCGGGACAGTGCTCTCCGGGACAGTGCTCTCCGGGACAGTGCTCACCTGGCCCGTGCTCACCGGGCCGGCGCCGGCCGCCCGGCGGGCCGCGAGGAGCTCGCGGGCCAGCCCGCCGCGCTGGAGCATCCGCAGCGAGCCGGCCGCGCCGATGGCCGCGGCCGCGGTGACGCACCCGCGCTCCGCGGCGGCGTTCAGGTCGTCGCCGAGCGCGAGCCCGGCGGCGAACCCGCCGCAGAAGTTGTCGCCCGCCCCGGTCGGGTCCACGACGCCGACCGGGCTGGCCGGGTGTGCACGTCGGGCGCTCCGGGCCGGGCCAGGAGGACGCCGTCACCGCCCATCTTGACCGCCACGCACCGCACGCCCCGGCCGATGAGCTCCGCGGCGGCGCGCGGCGGGTCGTCGTAGCCGAGGAACCCGGCCAGTTCCTCGCGCGAGGGCAGGAACACGTCGGCCAGCCGGGCCACCTCGATGGCCTCGCCGCCGGACCGCCAGTCCTCGTGCGTGTCCAGCGTGATGGTCGCCGCCGGGGCCCGCCTGCGGACCGCGGCCGCGATCGCGGCCCGCGGCGGCCAGCGGCATGGCCGCGACGTGGACGACCGGGGCCGGGTCACCGGTGAGCCACGCCTCCGGTATGTCGCCGGGCTGCGGGGCGACCTCGGCGCTGCGGCCGGGCGGGGTGCGGTAGACCCAGTGCCGGCTGCCGTCGGCCTCGTAGATGACCCAGTTGCGCACGGTCGGGCCGTCGATGTCGCGGATGCCGGCGGTGTCGGCCCCGGCCTCGCGCAGCCGGGCGAGCGCCCGGGCCGGGAAGTCGGTCCCGCACCGGGCGACCACGCCGACGCCGGCGGTCCAGGTCAGCGCGGCCGCGCAGGCGTGCACGCAGTTGCCGCCCAGGGTCTCCATCTGGCTGCTGCCGTCGGGCTGGATGACATCGTCGATGGTGAGGTTGCCGATGATGACGACGGGCCGGGAACCGGCGGCTGGCATGGACATCTTTGTTATTACTCCGGGGGTATTTCCTTGTAGGCCAGGTTCAGGTTCACACCGCGCCGCCGGTTGTACCAGAGGGCCCCGGCGTACCAGAGGATGCCGGTCGCGATGACGCCGAGCATGAACTCCACCGACAGGTGGGCCGTCACGGCGAACTCGGTGCTGATCGACTTGTTCACGATGAACAGCACCAGGAGGGTGCCCAGGGCCAGGACGCCGCCGGCGCCGGCCAGCGCCACGGCCGGGATGCCGAGCAGCCGCCTGCCGCCGGCCGACTCCCAGATCTCCTTGAGCCGGTAGGGGAACACGACGCCCGCCACGGACACCAGGATGAACGCGGCGATCTGGGCCAGCAGCGCGCCCAGCAGGCTGGCCTGGGCGATGTTGATGAGGGCCAGGAGGGCCAGCTCACCGGTCACGGTGCAGAAGATGATCGCCGTGACCGGCGTGTGGGTCCTGTCGCTGACCTTGCCCAGGGCCTGGGGGCCGCTGCGGTCCAGGCCCCAGGCGAGCATGTAGCGGGTCGCCTGCAGCTCGGACAGCGGCGTGCCCATCAGGGCCCAGATCACGAAGCCGATGCCGAGCAGCGCGAGCAGGATCACGTTGTGGGTCATCAGCGCGGTCAGGAAGTTGACGCCGGGCGGGAGGCCGCCGGGCAGGCCGAGCCTGGCCGGGTCGGAGGCGGCGAGGAAGTCCACGCTGCGCAGCCAGGACGAGCCGACCGCGTGGGTGGCCAGCAGGACGATGACGGCCAGCACGAGCCCGTTGATGAGGACGCCGCCGACCATGGCGAAGTACTGCGTCCTGGACGCGCGCTTGACCTCGCCGCCGATCTGCGCCGACCCCTGGGCGTAGCCGACGACGAAGAACACCCACGGCAGCATGAGGAGGGTGTCGCTGAAGCTGAAGCCGGCG
>JBOHCO010000650.1:0-2662 GCA_050698895.1 Streptosporangiaceae bacterium | reverse complement strand
ACGATCTGCCCGGACTCCATGACCAGGATCAGGTCCGCGTCCCGGATGGTGGACAGCCGGTGGGCGATGACGAAGCTGGTCCGGCCCTGGCGCAGCGAGTTCATCGCCCGCTGGATGAGCACCTCGGTCCGGGTGTCGACCGAGCTGGTCGCCTCGTCCAGGATCAGGATGGCGGGCCGGGCCAGGAACGCGCGGGCGATGGTGATGAGCTGCCGCTCGCCCATGCTGACGTTCGAGCCCTCGTCGTCGAGCACCGTCTCGTAGCCGTCGGGCAGGGTGCGCACGAACCGGTCCACGTAGGTCGCCCTGGCCGCCTCGACGATCTGCTCGCGGGTGGCGCCGGCCGAGCCGTAGGCGATGTTGTCGGCGATGGTGCCGCCGAACAGCCAGGCGTCCTGCAGCACCATGCCGGTCAGCGAGCGCAGCTCGTCGCGGGTCATGTCGGCGATGTTGACCCCGTCGAGCCGGATCTCGCCCGAGTTCACCTCGTAGAACCGCATCAGCAGGTTGACCAGCGTGGTCTTGCCCGCGCCGGTGGGCCCGACGATGGCCACCGTCTGGCCCGGCGGCACGCTCAGCGACAGGTCGCCGATCAGCGGCCGGTCCGGCGAGTAGCTGAACGCGACGTTGCGGAACTCGACCCGGCCCTCCACCTCCCGCGGCCGGTCCGGGCGGTCCGGGTCAGGGCCCTGCTCGTCGGCGTCCAGCAGGGCGAACACCCGCTCGGCCGAGGCCACGCCGGACTGGAGCAGGTTGGCCATGCTGGCCAGCTGGGTCAGCGGCTGGCTGAACTGGCGCGAGTACTGGATGAACGCCTGCACGCCGCCCAGCGACAGCTTGCCGGCCGCCACGAGCAGCGCGCCGATGACGGCCACCAGCACGTAGTTGATGTTGCCGATGAACATCATGACCGGCTGGATAGTGCCGGAGATGAACTGGGCCCGGTGGCTGGCCTGGTACAGCTTCTCGTTCTGCTCGGTGAAGGTGTCCATGGCCTGCTTGCGCTGGCCGAACACGGAGACCAGCGCGTGCCCGGTGAACATCTCCTCGATGTGCCCGTTCAGCTTGCCGGTGGTCGACCACTGGCGGACGAACTGCGGCTGGGCCCGCTTGCCGATCTTGGCCACCACGAACACCGAGACGGGCACGGTGACCAGCGCGATCAGCGCCAGCAGCGGCGAGATGAGGAACATCGCGGTCAGCACGCCGACGATGGTGAACAGCGAGATGACCAGCTGGCTCAGGGTCTGCTGGAGGGACTGGGCCAGGTTGTCGATGTCGTTGGTGACCCGGCTCAGGATCTCGCCGCGCGGCTGCCGGTCGAAGTAGCTCAGCGGCAGCCGGGCCAGCTTGGCCTGGACCTGCTCGCGCAGCGAGAACACCATCCGCTGCACGATCGTGGCGGTCAGCCGGCCCTGCATGAGCATGCCGATCGAGGAGAACACGTACACCACCAGCACCAGGAGCAGCACCTGGCCGACGTGGTCGAAGTCGATGCCCTGCCCGGCCACGACGTGCACGGCCTGCAGCAGGTCGGCCTCGGTGCCCTTGCCCTCGGCCCGCAGGTGCGCGATGACCTGGGCCTTGCTGACCCCGGCCGGGAGCCGGGCACTGATCACGCCGGAGAAGATCAGGTTGGTGGCGTCGCCGAGCAGCCTGGGGCCGAGCACCGACAGCGTGACGCTGACCGCGGCCAGCAGGAAGCTGACCGCCACCAGGAACCGGTGCGGCTTCAGGGTACCGATGAGCCTGCGGCTGGAGCCCTTGAAGTCCAGCGACTTCTCGGTCGACCGGCCAGCCATGAACGAAGCCGGGCCGCGTGCGGGCATGGCCCCGCTGGGACCGAGCCCGCGCTTGGGGGTGGCCCGCTCCCCCAGACCATTGTTATGGCCATTGCTGGTGCCGTTGCTCTTGGCGGTGCCGTTGCTCCCGGCCCCGCTGCCGTCCGGGCCCCCGCTCACGCTGCTGCCTCCTGCTCGGTCAGCTGGGAGAGCACGATCTCCCGGTAGGTGTCGTCGGTGCTCATCAGCTCGTCGTGGGTGCCCGTGGCCACGATCCGGCCGCCGTCGAGCACGATGATCCGGTCGGCGTTCCTGATGGTCGCCACCCGCTGGGCCACGATCAGCACGGTCGCCTCGGCGGTCTCCGCGGCCAGCGCCGCCCGCAGGGCCGCGTCGGTGGCGTAGTCCAGGGCCGAGAACGAGTCATCGAACAGGTAGATCTCCGGTTTGTGCACCAGCGCCCTGGCGATGGCCAGCCGCTGCCGCTGCCCGCCGGACACGTTGGTGCCGCCCTGGGCGATGCGCGCGTCCAGGCCGCCCTCCATCTGCCGGACGAAGTCCGCCGCCTGGGCGATCTCCAGCGCGTGCCACAGCTCGGCGTCGGTGGCCTCCTGGCTGCCGTAGCGCAGGTTGGTGGCCACCGTGCCGGAGAACAGGTAGGGCCGCTGCGGCACCAGCCCGATCATGTCCGACAGCAGCGCCGGGTCGAGCTCGCGCACGTCCGCCCCGTCCACCAGCACCGCCCCGCCGGTCACGTCCATCAGCCGCGGGATCAGGCTGACCAGCGTGGTCTTGCCGCTGCCCGTGCCGCCGATGACCGCGGTCACCTCGCCGGGGCCGGCGGACAGGCTGATGTCGCACAGCACCGGGTGCTCGGCGCC
>JBOHCO010000649.1:0-1653 GCA_050698895.1 Streptosporangiaceae bacterium | reverse complement strand
GGGCAGGCCGGAGAGCGGGCTGTTGCCCGCTCCCTCGGCCCGCCCGGCGCCTGGTGCCGATGCAGCCACGTTGTCAGGCGCCGATCTTGGCGATCTGCGCGTCGGACAGCTTGATCACACTGGCCGGAAGCGGCTGGAAGTCCACCGGGTCCAGGTAGGTGGTCGGGTCCTGGCCCGTGTGCACGGTCCAGTGCAGGAAGGCCCGGATGTCCTCGGCCTTGACGCCATCGGACTGCTTGGTGTTCACGATCGCGTACTCGTAGTTGATGATCGGGTAGGAGCTGGCGCCCGGCCCGTTGATCATCGACTGCGTCTCGCTGGCCGGGGTCTTGCCCGTCTGCGCGGCGGCGGCGGCCGCGATGGTAGCCGAGGTCGGCGCGACGAACTTGCCCGCGGCGTTCTTCAGCATGGCCGTGCCCAGCCCGGCCGCCTGCGTCTTCTGCAGGTAGCTGATGCCGATGTAGGCCACGCAGCCCTTGGTCGCCTGGCAGCCGGACACCATGCCGCCGTTGCCGGTCTCGGCCGTGGTGCTGCCCTTGGGCCAGGTGATCGTGGTGTTCACCAGTGACGACGGCCAGTCGCTCGCGGCCTGGGCATTGAGGAAGCTGGTGAACAGGAACGTGTCACCGGAGCTGTCCTCGCGGTGCAGCGGGACGACCTTCATGCCCGGCAGGTTCACGCCCGGGTTGAGCGCCTTGATCGCCGGGTCGTTCCAGCTGGTGATCTTGCCGTTGTACATGCCGGCCAGCACCGTCGCGTCCAGCTTGAGGTTCTTGATGCCGGGCAGGTTGTAGTTGATCTGCTGGGCGGAGATCGCCAGCGCGATGTTCACCAGCGTCGGGGTGGACTGCCTGGCCGAGGCCGACAGGTAGGCGTCCGAGGCGCCGATGTCCACCGTGCCCGAGGCGGCGTCGGCCAGACCGGTGCCGGAACCCGTGGCGCCGGTGTCCAGCGTCGCGTAAGGCGCGTTCGTGGTCGGGTTCTCGAACTGCTTCTGGTAGGCCTGCGTCCACGCGCCCATCAGCGGGTAGAGCAGCGTGCTGCCGGTCTCGAGGATCGTCTTGGGCGTCGTCGACGGCTTGCCGGGCAGGGCAGGCCCGACCATGGCCGCCGCCGGCGCCGACGCGGACGAAGATGATGATGCGGATGAACTGCCGCTGCTGCCGCTGCTGCCGCAGGCCGCCGCGAGAAGCGCGATCGGGACGACAGCAGCCGCCGTGTACACCAAACGAATACGCCTGGCCACCGGGGAATACTCCTTCACTCGTGCACGCTGAGCGTGCGCTTAGCGACTCGCACGCGGCGCGTGCGATGCGGTCCGCGCTGACGCGCGGTCCTTTCCCCTGTGCGAGTTGAGTGCCGTCTCCCCGCACAGGCGGGTCCCCTAGCCGAAGCGGCCGCTCACGTAGTTCGCGGTCTCCTCTTCTGCCGGGTGCTCGAATAGCTGCCGGGTTGGTCCGTGCTCGACCATCCGGCCGCGGTTGAGGAAGATGGTCTCGTCGGCGATGCGGTTCGCCTGCTGCAGGTTGTGCGTGACGATGACCACCGTCAGGCCCGGCACCAGCCTCCGGATCAGTGCCTCGATGGACTCCGTGGCCATCGGGTCCAGGGCCGAGGTGGGCTCGTCCAGCAGCAGCACGTCCGGGCTGATCG
>JBOHCO010000648.1:0-1740 GCA_050698895.1 Streptosporangiaceae bacterium | reverse complement strand
GAGGGCTGGGACGCCATCCCCGGTGCCCGCGGCTGCTCGACCGAGGCCTGCGACTTCCGTGATCATTTCGCCGACCTCCAGCAAGCCGGCGCCGCGCGGGTGTACGGCCTGTCCAGCCAGGACCCGGACTATCAGGCCGAGGTCGTGGCGCGGCTGCGGCTGCCGTTCGTGATGCTGTCCGATCAGCGGTTCGCGGTCGGCGACGCCCTCCGCCTGCCCACCTTCGCGGCCTCCGGTCATGACCGGCTGTACGCGCGGCTGACGCTGGTGGTCCGGGACGGGATCATTGAGCACGTCTTCTACCCGATCTTCCCGCCGAACACCCACGCCCAGCAGGTGCTCGCCTGGCTGCAGGATCACCGCGTCACCTGAGAAGACCATCCATAACAAGGGTCTCCTATCGGGTGAACCGGCATTATCTACCTAGGTAGAGTTCGGTGGCAGCGGTAAGGGGGCGTGATGGATCGGTTCACCCAGGTGCTGGCGGGCCTGCTCGGGCAGTCGGCCCGCCTGCTCCCGGCGTCCCTGCGCGAATGGACTGAGGCCGTGCTGGCCGAGGCCCGCGAGGTTCCGGCCGGGGCCGGCCGGCTGGCCTGGCCGGCCGGCGGGCTCTGGCTGGTCGCGCGGGAGGTCACGATGCGGGGGATCGTCCGGGCCCTGGCCTTCACCGCCGGGGCCGCGGCGCTGGCCTGGATCAGCTGGCCGGGAAGCCCATCGAACTCGGCCACGGCCCTCAACCGGACGTACCTGATCGGCACGGTGGTGCTGCTGGCCGCGCTGCCGCTGGTGATCCGCCGCTACCTCGGGCCCGCTCGCCCCGGCTGGGCACCGCGCGTGATGCGGGCGGGCGGCTACGCGCTGGTGCTCATCCTGATCGCCGCCAAGGCCGTGAAGGATCGCGACGGCAGCAAGCTCGGTCAGTACTTCGTCGTCGTTTCCGGCCTCTGGGCCATGGAGATCCTGCTGCTGCTGGTCATCGCGGCCTACGCGGCCGGGCCGCTCGTCCTGACCTCCCGGCGCCTGCGACTCACCCGCTGGAGCCTGCCCGCGGCCGTCGGACTCGGCGCGATCACCGCCGGGGCGCTGTACCCGCTCGCGCCGTTCGGCGTCGGCGTGGATCCCGCCAGCCCGTCGCTGAAGTGGTTCGGGGTGGCGGCCCTGGTGCTGCCCGCCGTGACCGCCTTCCTGGTCACCCGGCTGTCCGCCCGCGACCCGCGGCCGGGGCGACTGCCCGCCGCTCAGCAGGGCACCCTGGCCGCGACGTGCGCCATGGCCGCGGCGGCCCTGCTGCTGGCGGTGCTCACCTCGGTCAGCATCGCGCTGCTCCCGAGCCACGTGCCGTTGCAGCTTCCCCGGCCTGGCGGCGGATTGTGCGAGACCTGCGACCCGGTCAACGTGACGATCCCGCTGGCCCTGCGGCACGAGTACTGGGCGGAGATCAGCGTGGGCCAGGCCGGCCAGACGCCGCTGGCGTTTCTCCTGCTGGCCCCGCTCCTCGGGGCCGGGCTCGGCGGCGTCACCGGGGCGGTAGCCAGCCGGCGGCCCCGGACCAGCGGTCCCGAGGCCGGCGACCATCGGCCCCGCGGGCGGCTACGACCCGCCCGGTGACCGCGGGATGCCGGCCAGGCCCAGATGCGGCTGCATGCTGGCCGCCGAGCCGGAGGACCAGAACTGCGGCGAGCACGGCGGCAGGAACTCATCCGAGCTCAGGTTCAGCTGGGTCGTCGCCCGGCCCGGGCC
>JBOHCO010000647.1:0-3474 GCA_050698895.1 Streptosporangiaceae bacterium | reverse complement strand
TTCCGCCCGGCCGGCCAATCCGGTTCCCGGTCGGCACCGAAACAGACGGCAGTAGCGCAGCGCAGGCCGACCTGCGCTCGACTTGTGGGCGCGCCGCCGGCGGGCCCGGAGAGGACGATCATGTCTGGTCCTGACGACCTGACTGCCGCCACCGCCCCGGTGCCGGCGTCCCAGGGACCGCTGTCCCAGGGACCGCTGTCCCAGGGACCGCTGTCCCGGCGGTCGGTGCTGCGCACCGCCGCAGGCGCCAGCCTCGCGGCGGGCGCGCTCGCCGCCACCAGCGTGCCCGCCCTGGCGGCGACCACCCGGACGGCGGACCGCCACGAGGCCGCCCGCCATGGCGCCGCGGCGCACGACAGCGCCGATCACCGGGGCGCCGAGCCGATCGTGGCGCACCTGCGCGACGCCCGGACCGGCGAGATCGACATCTTCCGCGGGACGAGCGAGACCCGCGTCCACGACCACGCCCTGGCCGCCCTGCTCATCCGGGCCAGCCGGTAAGAAAGGCAGCCGATGTCATCACACCGCGAGGCACCGGAGATCTCCAAGGATCCGGTGGCCGACAGCACTGACCTCTACGCGTTCGTCAGCCCGGACAAGTCCGGCACGGTCACCCTGATCGCCAACTACATCCCGCTCGAGGAGCCGGCCGGCGGCCCGAACTTCTACGAGTTCGGCGGGGACCTGCTTTACAACATCCACATCGACAACACCGGCGACGGCGAGCCCGACGTCACCTACCAGTTCCACTTCGAGACAGTCCTGACCGACCCCGGCAGCTTCCTGTACAACACCGGGCCGATCACCTCGCTGACCGACAAGACCTGGAACAGCAAGCAGATGTACTCGGTCGAGCGGGTGGACCGCCGGGGCGTGCACGTGCTGGGCCGCCGACTGCTCTGCCCGCCGTGCAACATCGGCCCGCTGTCCACGCCGAACTACGAGACCGCGCTGGGCCAGCCCGCGGTGCACTCGCTGGCGGGCGGGATCAAGGTCTTCGCCGGGCAGCGCGCCGAGCAGTTCTACGTCGACCTGGGCTCCATCTTCGACCTGGCCAACCTGCGGCCGTTCCAGTCGGCCAACGTGTTCGCGCACCAGCTGGGGCTGGGCAACATGCCCGGCGTCAACGCCACCAACCACCTGAACGTGCACTCCATCGCCATCCAGGTGCCGATCTCGGACCTGACGGCCAAGGGCCGGCGCACGATCGGAGTGTGGACCAGTGCCAGCCGCCGCGCCGTCTCGGTGCGCGGCGCGGACAGCGAGGACGGCACGGCCAGCGGCCCGTGGCGGCAGGTCTCCCGGCTCGGCAACCCGCTGTTCAACGAGGTGCTGGTGCCGCTGGGCAAGAAGGACTACTGGAACCACCAGCCGCCGGCCCACGACAAGCAGTTCGCCGCCTACGTGGCCCACCCCGAGCTGGCTGCCCTGCTGCCAGTCATCTACCCGGCCATCCCGCCCGGCTCGGCGCCGTTCGCGAACCTGGCCGCGCTGGTCAAGTCGGGCAAGCCGCGCGCCGACCTGGAGGCCATCCTGCTGACCGGCATCCCGCCGGGCATCGTGCCCGGGTTCACCAACTTCACCGGGTCCACCCAGGCCGACATGCTGCGGCTGAATACCTCCATCCCGCCCACGCCGACCTCGTCGGCGAAGTACAGCGTGCTCGGGGTGGTCGGCGGCGACCCGGCCGGGTTCCCCAACGGGCGGCGGATCGCCGACGACGTGGTGACCATCGAGCTGCGGGCCATCGCGGGCGTGACCTACCCGCTGGTCTCCCCCAGCTACACGGTGGACGCGGTGGCCAAGGTGCTGACCGACGGCCTGACCGGCGCCAGCGTCACCAACGGGGCGCTGGGCCGCTTCCCGTACATGGGCATCCCCTACGACGGCTACCACAACCCGTCCTCCTGACCGCGTGTCCCGGTGCCCGGCGGGTAGCTACCTTCCGGGCACTGGGAGGCCCGGCCGGTCCGGGAGGCCACGATGGCGCTGATGGTCGGCACGTCGGGCTGGCAGTACGCCGACTGGCGGGGCGTCCTGTACCCCGAGGGCGTACCGCAGCGCCGCTGGCTGGAGCACTACGCCGGGCAGTTCCCGACGGTCGAGAACAACGGCGCGTTCTACCGGCTGCCCAGCCCGGAAACGTTCGCCGACTGGCGGGCCCGGACGCCCGCGGGCTTCGTGATGGCGGTCAAGGCCAGCCGGTACCTGACCCACATCCGGCGACTGCGCGAGCCAGCCGAGCCGGTCGGGAGGCTGCTGGCCGCGCTGGCCGGCCTGGGCGACCGGCTCGGCCCGGTGCTGCTCCAGCTCCCGCCCACCCTGCGCGCCGACCCCGCGGCGCTAGAGGACTGCCTGGCCGAGTTCGCCCGCCAGGCGCCGGACGCCGGCCTGGGGCCGGTCCGGGTGGCGGTGGAGCCCCGGCACGACTCGTGGTGGACCGACGACATCCGGGCCCTGCTGGCCCGGCACCAGGCCGCGCTGTGCTGGGCCGACCGGCTCGGCCACCCCCTCACGCCGCTGTGGCGCACCGCCGACTGGGGCTACCTGCGCTTTCACGAGGGCGCCGCGCGGCCCTGGCCGCGCTACGGGCGGCAGGCGCTGAGCACCTGGGCGGCCCGGATCACCGACACCTGGCCGGCCGGCGCGGACGTATTCGCCTATTTCAACAATGACCAGCACGGCGCCGCGGTCCGCGACGCAGAGGCGTTCACGGCGGTCACCCAGCCGGAATCGACCCAGCCGAAATCGAGCCAGCCGAAACCGAGCCGGCGCGCGGCCGCCCGCCCGTCAGCCCGTCACAGCTGAGCCTGGTACCGCCGGATCATCTCCTCCTGGCTCTCCACCGGGCCGCCGCCGCCCCCGTGGGCCCGCATCATCTCGCCCATGGTCGGGAACGAGTCGCGGGGCACCCGGGCGTCCGGATCCCAGACCCGGCCGCGCATCAGCGCCTTGGCGCAGTGCATGAAGGCCTTGTCCACGTGGATCAGCAGCACCGACCGGGCCGGCCGGCCCCGCTCGCTGGTGTCGGCGGCCACCGCCTCGGCCGGCAGCAGCTCGGCCCGGCCGTAAACCCGGAGGGTCTCGTCGATGCCGGGGACCAGGCACAGCAGCGCCACCCGGGGGTTGACCGCGACCTTGCGCAGGCTGTCCAGCCGGTTGTTGCCGGCCCGGTCGGGCAGCAGCAGCCGGTCCGGGCCGAGCACCTGGATGAAGCCGGGGTCGCCGCCGCGCGGCGTGAGGTCCGGGTCGCCGTCCGGCGAGGCCGTCGACAGGATGGCCAGCGGGCACATCTCGATGAACGCCCGGCAGATCTCGTCTAGCTGGGTGATTTCCTTGGTGACCGCCCGCCCCGAGGGGCTCGGGTAGGAGGTCAGTACGTTTTCGCCCACCCCTTCATCGTAGGCAGGCCGGCTAGCTCAATATGAGCGGCGGCGCGCGGCCCGGAGAATCCGGGCCGGGCAGCGTAATAGG
>JBOHCO010000646.1:0-3086 GCA_050698895.1 Streptosporangiaceae bacterium | reverse complement strand
CGGTGACCACGATGAAGTCCCACGGCTGCCAGTTCTGCGAGGAGGGGGCCCGGCGGCCCGCCTCGAGGATCTGGTCCAGGTCGGCGGCCGGAATCGGGCGGTCGGCGAAGGACCGGACGTTCCGCCGGGCGGTGATGGCCTCCCAGGTCGGCATGCCTACATTCTGGCCCGGCGGCCGGGCGCACCGTCAGGCGCACGTCAGCCGCACGGTCAGGCGCACGTCAGGCGTCCAGTCAGGCACGCAGTCAGGCACGCAGTGGCCGGAAGAACTCGCGCAGCTCCCGTGCCACCTGCTCGGGCTCCTCGTGGGCCATGAAGTGCCCGCCGCGTTCCGGCGTGCTCCAGTGCCGCAGGTCCGCGCAGCGGCGCTCGGCCAGGCTGCGCGGGAAGCCGGCGTAGGCCGGCTCGTTGCTGAGCGTGACCGCGGTGGGCACCACGATCTGGGGCGCCGGCGGGTTCTGCGCGTAGTTGTAGTACGACCGGAACGACGAGCCGATGCAGCCGGTGGCCCAGTACAGGGTGAGCACGGTGAGCAGCGTGTCCCGGTCCCAGCGCCGGGTCACGTCGCCGCCGCAGTCACTCCAGTCCCTGTACTTGTCGACGATCCACGCCGCGAGCCCGGCCGGGGAGTCGGCCAGCGCGGCCGCGATGGTGTCCGGCCGGGTCCACATGATCTCGCTGTAGCCCTGGTCGGTCAGGTCGTAGGCCTGCAGCGCGTCCAGGTAGGCCTGCTCGTCGGGGGTCGCGGGCCGGTCGGGGAACTCGTCGGCCATCGGCGCGGACGTCAGGTGCACGCCCGCGACCGGCCCGGGGTAGAGCGCGCCCAGCCACTGGGTCACCCCGCCGCCGATGTCCCCGCCGAAGGCTCCGTACCGGGGGTAGCCCAGGGTCTCGGTCATCAGCTCGTGCCAGACGCGGGCCACGGCCTGGCGCGTGAACGGTCCCTGCGGCAGGTCGGAGTACAGGAACCCCGGCAGCGACGGGATCACCACGTCGAAGGCGTCGGCCGGGTCATCCGGGTCGGTCAGCAGCGGGGCCACCCGCAGCATCTCGATGAAGCTGCCCGGCCAGCCGTGCGACAGCACCAGCGGCAGCGGGGCCGGCCCGCCGGGCGCGCGGCGGCCGCGCAGGTGCGCGAAGTGCACGGTCCGCCCGGCCACCTCGGCGGTGAACTGCGGGACGGCGTTGAGCGCGGCCTCGGCCGCGCGCCAGTCGAACCCGTCGGCCCAGTAGGCGACCAGGTCGCGCAGGTAGCCGGGATCGGTCCCGGCGGCCCAGCAGGCGGAGTCGGACGGCGAGGTGAACAGGGTCCGGGTCAGCCGGGCGCGCAGGTCGGCCAGGACATCGTCGGAGACATGGATCTGGAACGGAGTAACGGTCATGACTTCCTTCGCTCAGGAGGGCTCGATAAGCCGGGCGCTCCTGGGGCGAGGGTCAGGCCGACGCGGCCAGGATGGCCCGGACAGGGCGGTTCTTGGTCATCGGGCTCACCTCCTCGCGTCGCGTGACGGACCCGACGCTACCGACCCGGCCGGGACGGCCGCCAGTTATTTATCCCTCAGTCCTCTTCTTGCTGTTATCAGATGTCCGGGCCGTGGATGTCCTTTTACCCACAGCCCGGCGTCGGTGTCCATGTGTGCCAACAGACAGCCCGCTGCCGGTAACGGGACATCCACGGCAGCCCGGGAGGTCGGCGCGCGGCTGGCTGTGGCTGCTGCGGCTGGAGGGTGGTGCGGGGCCAGGGTGATGGCGCGGGAGAGAGTCGCGGGCTTGTCACGAGGTCAGGCCGTCGTGGGTATCCCGTTGCATACCCCAGGGGGTACGCAACGGGACACCCACGACCATGATCGTCAGCTGGCCGAATGCCGCTGTGGCGGGTGGTGAGCAGGGGGTGCGAGGGGCTGGCGAGTGGGGAGCTTGCCGCCCTGGCCCAGGGCTCGCGGACTGCACAGCCGGGCTGTTGGCGGCGGACTGCACAGCCGGGCTGTTGGCGGCTAGGGCATCCACCGGGGATATGACAGTACTGTTGTATTGTGCGGGGTTGGGGCGTCAGAGGATGGAAGGGAGGCCCATCGTGCCGGGGCTGTATCCAGAGATCGAGCCGTATGACCACGGCCTGCTCGAGGTCGGCGACGGGAACCTCGTGTACTGGGAGACCTGCGGGAATCCCGACGGCAAGCCGGCCCTGGTGCTGCACGGCGGGCCGGGCTCGGGCTGCCGGCCCGGCATGCGGCGGTCCTTCGACCCGGCGGCCTACCGCATCGTGCTGCTCGACCAGCGCAACTGCGGCCGGAGCCGGCCGAGCGCCAGCGACCCGGCCGTCAGCCTGGCCGCCAACACGACCGCGCACCTGCTGGCCGACATCGAGCTGCTGCGCCGCCACCTGGGCATCGAGCGCTGGCTGGTGCGCGGCGTGTCCTGGGGCACCACGCTGGCCCTGGCCTACGCCGAGCGTTACCCGGAGCACGTCAGCGAGCTGGTGCTGGCCGCCGTGTGCGGCACCTACATACGGCGGGAGGTGGACTGGATGACCCGCGACGTGCGGCGCCACTTCCCGGCCGAGTGGGCCAGGTTCCGGGACGGCGTGCCGCCCGCCGAGCGCGACGGCCGGCTGGTCGAGGCCTACGCCCGGCTGCTCGCCGAACCCGACGAGGCCGTCCGCGAGCGGGCCGCCCGCGACTGGTGCGCCTGGGAGGACACCCACGTCAGCCCCTTCCCGGAGGGGCGCCACAACCCGCGCTACGACGACCCGGCGTTCCGGATGACGTTCGCGCGCCTGGTCACGCACTACTGGCGGCACGACTGCTTTCTCGAGGACGGCGTGCTGCTGCGCGAGGCCGGGCGGCTGGCCGGCATCCCCGGCGTGATGGTGCACGGCCGACTGGACATCAGCGGACCCCTGGACGTCCCCTGGCAGCTCAGCCAGGTCTGGGCGGACAGCGAGCTGGTGCTCATCGGCGACGCCGCCCACACCGGCAGCGACGCGATGACCGAGGCCATCGTGGCCGCCACCGACCGGTTCGCAGCACGCCCCTAGCCGAGTCCGCCCCGACGCCCGGCGGCCCTCCCAACCCGCCGGCCTGCCC
>JBOHCO010000645.1:0-2409 GCA_050698895.1 Streptosporangiaceae bacterium | reverse complement strand
GTCTGGGCGTGCTCGACATGGCCCGGGTGCTGCGCCGCGGCGGGCGGCTGCGCGCGCCGGGCGAGCTCGGCCTGCACGTGCTGGAGACGATGGAGGCGATCGACCAGTCCGCCGCCGACCATTCGTTCCAGCCGGTGAGCTCGGCCCTCAGCCTGCCCGAGCCGCTGGATCCCGCCTGGGATCCGAAGGCCAGCACTCTAGGATCGGCTTGACAGGAGGCCTTATGGCAGCGGACTCGCCGGTCCTCGGCGTGGGCATGGTGGGCTACGCGTTCATGGGCGCGGCCCACTCGCAGGCCTGGCGGACCGCGCCGCGAGTGTTCGACCTCCCGCTGGACCCGGCCATGGTGGTGCTCTGCGGCCGGGACGGCGCCGCGGCGCAGGCCGCGGCGCGCCGGCTGGGCTGGGCCGAGGCGCAGACCGACTGGCGGACCCTCATCGGCCGCGACGACGTGCAGCTCATCGACATCTGCACGCCGGGGGACTCGCACGCCGAGATCGCCATCGCGGCCCTGGACGCGGGCCAGCACGTGCTGTGCGAGAAGCCCCTGGCCAACACGGTGGCCGAGGCCGAGGCCATGGCGGCGGCCGCGGCGCGGGCCGGCGAGCGCGGCGTCCGCTCGATGATCGGCTTCAACTACCGGCGGGTGCCGGCCATCGCGCTGGCCCGCGAGCTGGTGCCGCGGCTGGGCCGGCTCCGGCACGTGCGGGCCAGCTACCTCCAGGACTGGCTGGTGGACCCGGCGTTCCCGCTGACCTGGCGGCTGGAGCGCGAGCACGCGGGCGCCGGCGCCCTGGGCGACCTGGGCGCGCACATCGTGGACCTGGCCCAGTACCTGACCGGCCAGCTGGTCACCGGCGTGTCCGGGCTGACCACCACGTTCGTGGGCGAGCGGCCGCGGCCGGACGGCACCGGGCCTGGCCCGGTGACCGTGGACGACGCGGCCCTGTTCACGGCCTGGCTGGGCCCGGGCATCATGGCCTCGTTCGAGGCCACCCGGTTCGCGTCGGGCCGCAAGAACGGGCTGCGCATCGAGCTGAACGGCGAGCGCGGCAGCCTGGCCTTCGACCTGGAGCGGCTGAACGAGCTGGAGTACTACGGGGGGTTCCGGGGGGTCGTCCCCCCGGGCCAGCACGGCGACCATGACGAGGACGCCCGGACGGCCGGGTTCCGGCGGATCCTGGTCACCGAGCCGACCGACCCGTACGTTTCCGCCTGGTGGCCGCCGGGGCATGTGCTGGGCTGGGAGCACACGTTCACGCACGAGGTCGCCGACCTGGTGAACGCGATCAGCGCGGAGACCGACCCGGCCCCGTCGTTCGCCGACGGCCTCCAGGTGCAGCGGGTGCTGGACGCGGTCCGCCGCAGCGCCGAGCATGAGTCCAGGTGGACGGCGGTTCCCGCCGCGACCATTGTTTGAGATAAGAAGGAGCGCGCATGGCCAGGCCGTTTACCTTGTTCACCGGACAGTGGGCCGACCTGCCCCTGGAGGAGGTGGCCCGGCGGGCGCACGAGTGGGGCTACGACGGGCTCGAGCTGGCCTGCTGGGGAGATCATTTCGAGGTGGACCGCGCGCTGCGCGAGGACGGCTACCTGGCCGGGCGGCACGCGCTGCTGGAGAAGTACGAGCTGCGCTGCTGGGCGATCTCCAACCACCTGGTCGGGCAGGCGGTGTGCGACCACCCGATCGATGCCCGGCACCAGGCCATCGTGCCCGCGCGGATCTGGGGTGACGGCGAGCCGGAGGGCGTGCGGCAGCGGGCGGCGGCCGAGATGGCCGACACCGCGCGGGCCGCGGCGGCGTTCGGGGTGCAGACCGTGGTCGGGTTCACCGGCTCGTCCATCTGGCACACGGTGGCCATGTTCCCGCCCGTGCCGCAGACCATGATCGACGAGGGCTACGACGACTTCGCGGGGCGGTGGAGCCCGATCCTGGACGTGTTCGACGCGGAGGGCGTGCGGTTCGCGCACGAGGTGCACCCGAGCGAGATCGCCTACGACTTCTGGACCACCAAGCGGGCGCTGGAGGCGGTGGCGCACCGGCCGGCGTTCGGGCTCAACTTCGATCCCAGCCACTTCGTGTGGCAGGACCTGGACCCGATCGCGTTCCTGGACGCCTACTCCGACCGGATCTACCACGTGGACTGCAAGGAATCGCGGACCCGGCTGGACGGCCGCAACGGCCGCCTGGGCTCGCACCTGGCCTGGGGCGACCCGCACCGGGGCTGGGACTTCGTGTCCGCCGGGCGGGGCGACATTCGCTGGGAGGACATCTTCCGGATGCTGAACTCCATCGGCTACGACGGGCCGATCTCGGTGGAGTGGGAGGACGCCGGCATGGACCGGCTGGAGGGCGCGGCCGAGGCGGTGCGCTTCCTGCGCGGCTTCGATCACACGCCGCCGGCGGCC
>JBOHCO010000644.1:0-7249 GCA_050698895.1 Streptosporangiaceae bacterium | reverse complement strand
CCGCACGAGGCCATCACCGCGTTCGGCCGGGCCGGGGCCGGCGGAGCCGGGGCCGGCGGAGCCGGGGCCGGCGGAGCCGACTCGCCGGTGATCGTGGAGCGGTTCGTGACCGGCCACGACTACCGGGTGCTGGTCATCGACGGCCGGGTGGCCGCCGCCGCGCAGCTGCACCCGGCCTGCGTGACCGGCGACGGCACGCACACCATCAGCCAGCTCGTCGCCCGGGTCAACGCCGACCCGCGGCGCGGCGACGGGCACGCCCGGGAGCTGACCAGGATCACCCTGGACGATGAGGTCATGCGGCACCTCGACGCCGCGGGCCTGGACGGCGGCTCGGTGCCGGCCGCCGGGCAGCTGGTGGCGCTGCGCCAGAACGCCAACCTGTCCACCGGCGGCACCAGCCGCGACGTCACCGACCTGGTGCACGACGACATGGCCGCGCTGTGCGTGCGCGCGGCCGCCGCGGCCGGGCTGGACATCTGCGGCGTGGACCTGCGCGCCGCCGACATCGCGGCGCCGCTGGACGCCGGCCGCGCGGGCGGCTGGACGGACGGCGGGACCAGCGCGGGGACCAGCGGCGGGGCGGCCCTGGCGGTGCTCGAGCTGAACGCCTGCCCGGGGCTGCGCATGCACCTGGCGCCGGCGGAGGGCCGGCCGCGCGACGTGGCCGCGGCCATCGTCGAAACGCTCTACCCGCCCGGCACCCCGGCCCGGATCCCGGTCATCGCGGTGACCGGCACCAACGGGAAGACCACGACCGTCCGGATGATCGGGCACGTGCTGAGCCAGGCCGGGCTGCGGGTGGGCATGGCCACTACCGACGGCGTGTACAGCGGCGGCCGGCTGGTCTACGACGCCGATGCCTCCGGGCCCCGGTCGGCCGAGATGGTGCTGGATGACACGAAGGTGGAGGCCGCGGTGCTGGAGACCGCGCGCGGCGGGATCCTGCGCGGCGGGCTGGGCTACGACCAGGCCGACGTGGCCGTGGTCACCAACATCACCGCCGACCACCTCGGCGTCGACGGCGTCGACGACATGACCGAGCTGATCCACGTCAAGGCGCTGGTGGCCGAGGAGATCCGGGCCGGCGGGACGGTGGTGCTGAACGCCGACGACCCGACCGTCGCCGGGCTGGCCGACCGGCCGGCGGTGCGCCGGAACGACCCGGTGATCAGGTTCTTCAGCCAGCAGCCCGGCAGCCCGGTGCTGGAGCGCCACAAGCGGGCCGGCGGACTGGCCTACGAGGTCCGCGACGGCGAGCTGGCGGAGATCGAGGGCGACCAGGTCCGCCCGCTGATCCCGGTGGCCGAGCTGCCCGGTGCCTTCGGCGGCGCGGCCGCTCACCTGGTGGCCAACGCGCTGGCCGCCGCGGCCGCCTGCCGGGCGGCCGGGTTCAGCGCCAAGGACATCCGGCGCGGCCTGGCCACCTTCACGCCGGTCGAGGCCAACCCCGGCCGGGGCAATGTGTACCGGGCCGGCGACGGGCCGGTAATCGTGGACTACGGGCACAACGCCGCCGCGCTGGACGCCACCGGCGCCATGATCACGAAGGTCTGGGGCGGCGAGCCCGCCGCGGCCGTCACGCTGCCCGGTGACCGGCGCGACGACCTGGTCACCGAGACCGCCGAGGCCATCGCGGCCTGGTTCGGCAAGGTCGTGATCTACGAGGACAGCGACAAGCGCGGCCGCCGGCCGGGCGAGATGCAGGAGCTGATCGCCGGGGCCATGCGCCGGGTGCGCCAGGACATCGCCTGCGAGCCCGCCGCCGGGCCCGAGCAGGCCCTGCGCCGGGCCGTGGCGCTGGCCGACGGCGGGCCGGTGCTGTTCCTCTACGAGAAGCTGGCCGCGGCCCGCGCCGCCGTGGCCGCCGTAGGCGCTGACCCCTGGCCCGGCGAGCCGGGCCAGGGGTCAGACGTCGTGGGTGCGCCGCGCCTCACGGGTGCGCCGCGTTCCAGGCGGTCAGGAACCTGCTCGCCGCTGTGACGCCGTTGGCGTAGAGCTGGTCCCGCTGCGCCGGGGTCAGCCCGAAGTCGGTGGCCGAGATGTTCATGGTGTCCACGTACACCGTCCGGGACCCGACGCCCTCGTCGGCCAGCAGGTACCGGTTCCACTCGCCGGTCGCGGTGTGCGCGATGGCCAGCAGCTCGCGGACGTCGCCGCGCACGGCCACGTCCGGCAGGTTGGCCGGCGGCCGGGCCGACAGCTTGATGCCGAACGTCGGCCAGCGGCTCGGGCGGCCGTCAGTGCGGTCGAACACGGTGACCGGGAAGTTCTGCAGCAGCCCGCCGTCCACCCAGGTGCAGGCGCCGCGCACGGTGGCCTGCACGAACGGCTGGAAGAAGTACGGGATGGACATCGACGTGCGGACCGCGCTGACCACCGGGTAGCTGTCGATGACCGCGACCTGCTCCGCCACGCTGGCCTGGTCGACGTTGTCGAGCAGGTAGTAGGGCAGGTCCCAGGGCAGCCGGACCAGCGCGCCCCGGCTGAGGTCGGAGGTGTGGGTCACCAGCCGGTAGCGCTGCTGGGGCAGCAGGGCGGTGCCGTCATCACCGGTGATCTTGAGGTCGGCGAAGGTGCGCACGCCGATCGGGTCCAGCTTCGAGGTCAGCCACTCCTGCAGGTAGCCGGTGGCGTACATGCCCTGGTGCGCGATCAGCGCCTCGGCCTGGCCGATCAGGCCCATGTGCTTCTCGGCCCACGACTTCTGCATGAACTGGGCGTAGTCCAGCTCGTGCAGGTCGCGGTCCAGCTGGCTCAGATCCACGCCCTTGGCCTGGTAGGCCGCGCCCCTGCTGGGCCCGCTGCTCCAGCGTCAGCGCCGGAGCATCGTAGTCCTGACGAGTCTCCATACCCGCCTCCCCCAGTTGTCGTTACCGGGTCGGAGGCCGCTGGTCACCGCCGTGATACGCCCGCGGCCGGCCCAGTTCAGTTCAGTTCATGGGCTAGCCGACGAAGCCGCGGCCGCTGGTCAGGGCGCGGGCGATGACCGTGCGCAGGATGTCGTTGGTGCCCTCGCCGATGACCATCAGCGGCGCGTCGCGGTACAGCCGCTCGACGGTGAACTCGCTTGAGTAGCCGTAGCCGCCGTGCACCTGCATGGCGGTGAACGCGCACTCCTGGGCGACCTCCGAGGCGTAGACCTTGGCCATGCCCGACTCCAGGTCGTTGCGCTGGCCCGCGTCGGCCCGGGCCGCGGCCCAGTAGGTCATCAGCCGGGCGGCCTGCAGCTTCATGGCCATGTCGGCCAGCTTGAGCTGCACGGCCTGGAAGCCGGAGATCTTCTGGCCGAAGGCCTCCCGCTGGCCGGCGTAGCGCAGGGCCTGGTCGTAGGCCTCCTGGGCCACGCCCACGGCCCGGGCGGCGATGTTGACCCGGCCGGTCTCCAGGGCGGCCAGCACCTGCTGGAGGCCGCGGCCCTCGGCGCTGCCCAGCAGGGCGCTGGCCGGCACCCGGACCTCGTCCAGCACCACCTCGCAGGTCTCGGGGCCGCGGTAGCCGAGCTTGGGCAGGTCGCGGACAACCTCGAAGCCCGGCGTCCCGGCCTCGACCAGCAGCACCGACATGCCGGCGTGGGCGGGACGGGCGGCCGGGTCGGTCTTGACCAGCACCGGCAGCGGATCGGCGTGCCGGGCGTTGGTGATCCACGTCTTCCGGCCGTTGATCACGTAGCTGTCCCCGTCGCGGCGGGCGACCGTCTCGATGCCCTGGAGGTCGCTGCCCGCCCCCGGCTCGGTGAGGGCGATGCCGGTGCGCCGGGTGCCCGCCGCGAGTTGCGGGAGGTAGCCGGTCTTCTGCTCCTCGGTGCCGTACCGCGCGATCATCCAGCAGGACAGCGAGTGGCTGCCGATGATGCCGGCCACGCCCATCCAGCCGCGGGAGATCTCCTCGAACACGATGGCCAGGGACACCATGTCGGCGGCCAGGCCGCCGTACTCCTCGGGGACGGTCAGCCCGAACAGGCCCAGCTCGGCCATGCCCGCGGCGATCTCGTCGGGGTAGCGGCCCGACGACTCCCACTCCCGCGCGACCGGCCGGATCTTGTCGTCCACGAAGGCGCGCATTGTGTCGCGGAGCAGGCGCTGCTCGGCCGAGAGGTCAAAGTCCATGCCGTCTCCTCGGTTGGGGCCCGATTCCTGGGTTATACCAGGGCGGGTCCCTGCCACAGCGCGGTCATGTCCCGGAATGGGACCTCACAGGGCGGCCCGTCGGCAACGCGCAGCCGGGGCGCGCCGGGGGTTCGTGTGACGGTCACGATCAGCGCCGAGCGGGTGCCGTACTCCTCGCCGTGCACGCAGGCGGCGGTGAACGCGAGCGGCCGGGCCGGGTTCTCGCCCGCGGCGAGCCCGGTCGCCGGCTCGTGGTCGCGGAGCACCTCGGCCAGGGCATCGGCGGCGGACTCCGCGGTCTCCCCGGTCTCCGCGGACTGCCCGTCGCGGGCCGCCTGGGCGGCGCGCTCACGGGCCACCAGCTGGGCGACCCTCGCGACCTTGGCCGACGGGGCGCGCATGGGCAGGTTCTCCAGGACGTGCACGCCGGGGGCGAGCCGCTCGACCTGGGGGTGGGGCCCGCCGGCCAGGCCGACGGAGAACAGCGCGTGGCGGTCGCCGACCAGGAGCCAGCACGGGTTGTAGGCGGCCGGGTCGAGGGTGGCGCAGACCCGGCTCACGGCCTCCTCGGCGCTGGAGTAGGCGGCGAAGGCCAGCGGCAGCTCGCCGCGCGACCGCTTGGTCAGGTCACGGCCGCCGGGGGCGGGCTGGTTGGTCAGCCCGGCCACCACGCCGTGCTCGCTGACGGCCAGCCAGGTACCGCCGGCCAGCTCGTCCCGGCCGCCGAGCACCCGCGGATCCGCGTCACGCAGCGTGGTCATGGTGACGCTGGGCCGCCGGTAGAACTCGTCCCGGTTGGCCGCGACGATCAGGGGTGCGCCGGGCACCACCCCGGACAGCGCGATGAGAAGGCACACGCTGTGACGGTACCGCCCGCTGGCCACGGGCCGGTCCGGGTGCCGGTCAGGGCGGACACCGAGGGGCCGCGGCCTGTTAATTCTGAGGATTGTCCGGGTTGAGCTGAGGGCCGGGCGCGGACTCGAACGCCTCGACCCGGCGGGCCACGGCCTCGTCCAGGCGCTCTTCCAGGGTGCCGATGACGGCCCGGCAGCGGGCCAGGTCGTCCGGGTCGAGGTCGCCCAGCAGGTCGCGGGCCAGGCCCTGGTAGGAGTCGTTCAGCTGGACCAGGGTGGCCCGGGCGGCGGCGGTGAGCGAGATGATCGTGGCCCGCCGGTCGGCGGGGTGCGGGCTGCGGGTCACCCAGCCGTCGGCCTCGAGCGCGTCGATGAGGCCGGTGACGGTGCGCGGCGAGATGCCGAGCTGCTGGCTGAGCGCCCGCATCAGGACCGGGCCGGATTCCTGGAGCGCCCACAGCACCCGGCCCCTGGCGAAGCCGAGGCCGTACTGGCGGGCGCCGAGGTCCTGCAGCTCCACTAGCCGCGGCGCGAGCCGGAACAGCCGGCCGACCACGCTGACGGCCAGATCGCCCGGCCCGGAGTCGCGTCCGGTGATCAGCGACCCGCGGGCCGCCTCGAGGTCAACCGCCGCGGCGCCGG
Source organism: Streptosporangiaceae bacterium (assembly GCA_050698895.1). Taxonomy (GTDB): domain Bacteria; phylum Actinomycetota; class Actinomycetes; order Streptosporangiales; family Streptosporangiaceae; genus DASUBV01. Next base: position 1,644 of record JBOHCO010000644.1, on the reverse strand, counting down.
CGCTGGCGTCAGCGTCGGCCGGGGATGGATATTCTGAGCCCGCCATATTGTCCGGTGTCCTCACTAACTGCTAGCCTCACAGTGTGAGCGATTCTATAACTTCGGCTGATCCCCCGGCTATCGAGGCGGCCGGAGTGACCAAGTCGTTCGGCGGACGCTCGGGAGAAGGCGGACGCTCGGGAGAAAGGGTCGCCGCGCTGACCGGGGTCGACCTCACGGTCCGCCCCGGCACGCTGGCCGCGCTGCTCGGGCCCAACGGCGCGGGCAAGCCCGTTACTGATTTGGGACATACATTGCTGTCGTGCCAGGGGCCGGGACACTGCGGTCCAGAGGTTATGGCACCGCGTAGCGTGCGAGCAGCGGGATGAGTACCTGGGCGTCGGGGCTGCCCCAGCCGGTGACGGGATCCCAGCCGGGTGCCGCCTGGTAGCCGGTTATCGTGGTGGGCGGGAACTGCACGGTGTTGTTTCCCGTGGTGACGTCGTGGAAGGCCTGGTGGTACTGGGGGCCGTGGCCGATCTGGTAGATGGCCGGGTTGACCAGGCCCAGGTGGCGCCCGGCGTACTGGTCGGCCAGGGCGATCAGCGCGGCCCAGATGGGGGCGCTGGCGCTGGTACCGCCGCTGTCGCGGACCATGGTCGTGCCGTCGGCGCTGAGGACGATCGCCATGCCGGTGTGGCCGCTGGCGTCGGCCGACACGTCGGGCACGCAGCGAGTGGCTCCGATGTCGGGGACGCCGTCCTGGTAGCTGGGCCGGGAGAACAGGCGGCTGAACCCGCCGCCGGATGCCTGGACGGCCGATCCCGGGCCGCCGTAGGGCAGGCCCCAGGCGGTCTCGCTCTGCCAGGCGCCGGTGGTGTGGCTGGCGGTCAGGCTGGTGCCGCCGGCGCCGAGGACGAGCGGATCGGAGGCCAGCAGGTTGACCTCTTTGACCGGGGTAAACGTGCCGGTGCCGGTTAGTGCCCCGTAGACATCGCACGGTTCGGCCACCGCTCCGACGTCGCCTGAGGCGGCGACCACTGTTACGTGGCGGCTGGCGGCGGTCTGGAGTGCCGCGTTCACGCTGCTGGCCTGCGCGTGGCTCACGCAGTGCTCGCCGCCGATCTGCCCTGCGGCGCTGATCGACATGATGCCGCCTTCGGTGCTGCCCAGACGGAGCGAGGCGACGGCGGCGGAGACCGCGTTGCTGGTGTTGTCCAGGGACGTCGGCGGGAGGAGGAGGATGGCGAGGGTGGCATCGGGGGCGAGTGCGTGCACCATCTCGACGTCGAGCACCTCCTCGCCGAAAGCCAGCCAGGGGGAAGACGCGCCGGCGAGCGTGGTGACGACCCGCATCCGCGCGGCCGGCAGGTGGAACAGGCTGTCGAAGGCCGCGATGTCCTGGCGCATGTCGGTGACGTCGGGCGGGTTCAGCTGCGATTCCGCGAGTTCGGGCAGTACCACGGTCTGGCCGCGGCCGTTGATCCCGCGGTCGAGGAGCGGCTTGATGCCGTAGGCCGCCTGGAGCTGCTGCGGCGTGTAGCAGGTGGTGACCGAGTTGCAGTCGGCGGCCGGGCTGGGCGGCGGGGCGGCCGGCTGCCGGGCTGGCCCGCCGCTGCTGGCGACGCTTGTCTGGGCCGGGCTGCAGGCCGTGGCGAGCAGGGC
>JBOHCO010000643.1:0-1205 GCA_050698895.1 Streptosporangiaceae bacterium | reverse complement strand
CCAGCACGATGTCGACCGCGCGCCAGACCTCGCCGACGCCGCCCGCGGCGATCCAGCTGTCGAGCCGGTACCGGTCGGACAGCTGGTACCGGCCGGCGGGCGGGAACCTGGATCTTGCCATAGCACGGCCGAGGTTACCGGCCGGGCGGCGACCCTTAGACCCGCTTTGCGAAAGCAGTCCCTCACTGTCTGTGCCACCCCTATCAGCCCCCTGGCCGCCCGCCCGCCGGGCCGGATGTCCTGGTGGTGGCGTCGTGCTGGGCGAGCTCGTTCCCGGACATCCGTGCTACGGGGTCCTGGCCGCGCAGAGGGCAGCGTCATGGCTGGCCGGGCCTGGCCCTGACAGGGATGGTGCGGGGCGGGCCGGGCGGCCCCGCAGGAGCAGGGCGGCCACGAGGAGGGCGGCGGCGCTGAGCGCCGCGCCGACCGCGAACGCGAGCCGGTAGCCGCTGGTCAGCGCGGCCGCGACGGCCACCTCGTGGTGGCGCAGCTGGGCGGTGTGGCTGGCGGCCAGCGTGGACAGCAGGGCCACGCCCACCGCCGCGCCGATCTGCTGGGTGGTGTTGAACAGCCCCGACATCACCCCGGTGTCGGCCGGGGTGGAGGCCGACATGCCCAGCGTGGCCAGCATCGGCAGCGTCAGCCCGCCGCCGAGGCCGAAGATCACCAGGGCGGGCAGCAGGCGGGCGCCGTAGCCGCCCGTGGCGGGCACCTGAGTGAGCAGCACGAGGGCCGCGACGACTAGGGCCAGGCCGGCCAGCAGCACCGCCCGCTCGCCGAAGCGCGCCGCCAGCCGGGCCGCCAGCCCGAGCGACACGGCCCCGATGACCAGCGCGGTGGGCAGCAGGCCCAGGCCGGCCTGCGCCGGGGTGTAGCCGAGGACGCGCTGGAAGTACAGCGCGATCAGCACCTGGAAGCCGAACGCGGCCGCGATGACCAGGGCCTGGGCCAGGTTGGCCCCGGAGACGGCGCGGGAGCGCAAGACGGTCAGCCGCAGCAGCGGCCGGGCCGCGGTGGCCTGGCGGGCGAGGAACGCGGCGAGCAGCACCGCGGCCGCGGCGCCGAACCCGAGTGTGCGGGCCGAGCCCCAGCCGACCTGGGCCGTCCCGACGAGCGCGTAGATGCCCGCCATCAGGCCGGCCGTGACCAGCGCCGCGCCCAGCGCGTCGGCCCTCACGGCCAGCCCGGCCAGCCCGGTGCCCGCC
>JBOHCO010000642.1:0-7843 GCA_050698895.1 Streptosporangiaceae bacterium | reverse complement strand
CGGGAGCCGCGGGCCAGCCGGGTGCCGATGGCCACGTCGCTGTGCCCCGACAGCAGCGGCGCGACCAGGGGCAGCAGCGCGTTCAGGTCGGTCGACAGGTCGACGTCCATGTAGGCCATGACCTCGCTGTCGCTGTGCGACCAGATGGACCGCAGCGCCCGGCCCCGGCCGGGCTGGGCCAGCCGGACCGCGCTGACCCGGCTCAGCTCGGCGGTGAGCCCGCGGGCGATGTCCCAGGTGCGGTCCCGGCTGCCGTTGTCGGCGATCGTGACGTGCCAGGTCAGCGGGAAGCCGCCGGACAGGTACGCGTGCAGCCGCCGGATGCTGGGGGCCAGGTCGGTCTCCTCGTCCCTGACCGGGACCACGATCTCCACCTGGCCAGAGCCGGACGGCACGCCCGCCGTCTCTGGCGTGGCTGATGAGGTCGGCGGGGCAGCAGTGTCGAAGATGAGGGCGGGTTTGTTCATGGCGATAACCATCGGTGACCAGGCTGGTCACGACCTGCCGCGCGATTCTCAGCCGTCTATGAGAGGATCCTGACCGACTGTTTTGCACAGCAACACAGCAGTTTGCAATGCGGCCGCACCGAGCAGTTCGCTCGGCCGCAGTCCGGAGCCGACCCGCAGAGGAGGCGAGTGCCCCGTGTTCGACGTGCTGGTGCGCGGCGGCTGGGTAGTGGACGGCACCGGCGCGCCGCCCTGGCGGGCGGACCTGGCCGTCACCGGCGACCGCATCGCGGCCATCGGGCACCTGGCCCCGGCGACCGCCGCCCGCGAGGTGGACGCCAGCGGCCGCTACCTGTTCCCCGGCTTCATCGACACCCACGTGCACGCCGACGAGTCGGCGTCGGCCAGGGACACCCAGCTCGCCGCGCTGCGCCAGGGCGTGACCACGCTGCTGCTCGGCCAGGACGGCGTGTCGTTCGCCCCGGCCTCGGCGGCCACCATCCGCGCGGTCAGCCAGTACTTCGGCCCCGTCAACGGGCCGTGCCCGGCCGGGCTGGCCGACGGCTGCTCGGTGGCCGACCTGCTCCGCTTCTACGACCGGGCCGGGGCGCTGAACGTCGGCTACCTGGCCCCGGCGGGCACCATCCGGGCCGAGGTCATGGGCTATGACCCGGCGCCCGCGACCGCCAGCCAGGTGGCCGCGATGCGCGGCCTGGTCGAGACGGCGCTGGCCGACGGGGCGCTGGGCCTGTCCACCGGGCTGGACTACGAGCCGGGCCGGTTCGCCGACGCGGCCGAGATCACCGCGCTGTGCGCCCCGGTCGCCGCGGCCGGGGCCCTGTACGTGAGCCACATCCGCGGCTACGAGGCCGACGCCTGGCGCGGCATGGCCGAGCTGACCCGGATCGCGCGGGACAGCGGCGCGGCCGCGCACGTCTCGCACTACCACGGCCCGGCCGGCATGCTGGCCGGGCTGCTCGACGCCGGCCGGGACGAGGGCCTGGACCTCACCTTCGACAGCTACCCGTACGAGCGCGGCAGCAGCATCCTGGCCATGGTGGCGCTGCCGCTCGAGCTGCGCGCCGGGGAGCCGGCCCAGCTCCGGGAGCGGCTCGGCGAGCCCGCCGTGCGGGCCGCGCTGGCCCGCGACTGGTTTCCTGCCGTCGCCGACGTGCTGGACCGGATCACGCTGGCCTACATCGGGTCGTCCGACTGGGCCTGGGCCGAGGGCCTGACCCTGCCGGCCGCCGCCCGCCAGGCCGGCCTGGCCGCGGGGGAGCTGGTCTGCGAGCTGGTCGCGGCCAGCGAGACCGGGGCCGGCTGCGTGTTCGGCCACCCGCCCACCAACACCGAGGCCGACCGGCGCACGCTGCTGCGCCACGAAGCGCACATGGGCGGGTCGGACGGCATCCTGCTGGGCCGCGCGCCGCACCCGCGGGCCTGGGGCACCTTCGCCCGGTACCTGGGCCGGTACACCCGGACCCTGGGCGACTGGAGCTGGGGCCAGGCCGCGCTGCACCTGGCCGGCCATCCGGCCCGCCGGTTCGGGCTGGCCGGGCGCGGCCTGCTGCGACCCGGCTACGTCGCCGACGTGGTCGTGCTCGACCCGGCCGCGGTGACCGATACCGCCACCTACGAGCAGCCGCGCAGCCTGGCCGAGGGCGTGGACCACGTGCTGGTCGGCGGCCAGCTCGCGCTGAGCGACGGCGACCTGACCGGCGCCCGGCCCGGCCGGGCCCTGCGCCGCGGGCAGGAGACGTGATGGCGGTCGCGCCCCCACCCACCTCCCCTGCCCCCTTCACCGGCCCGCGCAACAACTCCGCCTCGCTGCGCCGGGCGCTGGGCATCCTGCTGCGGATCGGCGAGGACAGCGCCGACGGCCGGGGCCACACGCTGGCCGGGCTGGCCCGCGACCTGGACCTGAACAAGAGCACCCTGCTGCGGCTGCTGACCCCGCTGTGCGAGGCCCGGCTGGTCGAGCAGGTACCCGACACCCGGCGGTACCGGCTGGGCTGGCGGACCGCCCAGCTCGGCTCCGCCTACCTGGAGCAGGCCGACCTGCCCGGTGCCGCCCGCGACGTGCTCCGCGGCCTGATGGAGGAGACCAGGGAGACCGTTCACCTGGTGCTCGCCGACCTGCCCGAGGTGGTCTACATCGACAAGGTCGACAGCCCCCGGCCGGTGCGGATGTTCTCGCGGATCGGCACCCGCCAGCCCGCCTACAGCACCGCGGTCGGCAAGGCCATCCTGGCCCACGCCGGCGACGCGGCCGTGCGGCGCGTGATCCAGGCCGGGCTGCCCGCCCGCACCCCGCGCACCCACACCGCCGCCGCAGCGCTGCGCGCCGACCTGGCCGGGATCCGGGCCCGCGGCTACGCGGTGGACGACGTGGAGAACGAGCCCGAGATCCGCTGCGTGGCCGCCCCCGTCTTCGACCAGGCCGGGACGGTCGGCAGCGCGGTCAGCGTGTCCGCGCCCGCCAGCCGCCTCGGCGCCGGCCAGGTGCCCGCCGTCGGCGCCCTGGTCGTCGCGGCCGCTGACCAGATATCCCGCCGGCTGGGCGCCCGCCGATGAGTGATAACAGCAAGAAGCGTCCGCGCGGACTCGTCACGCTGGGCGAGACCATGGGGCTGCTCACGCCCGCCGCCGCCGGGCGCCTGCACCGCGGCGCCGGGCTGCGGCTCAGCATTGCCGGGGCCGAGTCCAACGTGGCCATCGGGGTGCGGCGGCTGGGCGGCGCCGCGACCTGGATCGGCCGGGTCGGCCAGGACGACGTCGGCGACGTCATAATCCGCGAGCTGCGGGCCGAGGAGGTCACGCTGCGTGCCATCCGCGACCCCGCGCCCACCGGGCTGATGCTCAAGACCGCCCGGGCCGCCGGCGTCACCAGGGTCAGCTACTACCGCACCGCCAGCGCCGGGTCCCGGCTGCACCCCGGCGACCTCGACCAGGCCGCCATCGCCAAGGCCGGCGTCCTGCACGTCACCGGCATCACGCCCGCGCTGGGCACCGGACCCGCGGCGGCCGTCTGGTCGGCGATCGAGATTGCCCGCCTTAACAAGGTGGTCGTGTCGCTGGACATCAACTACCGGTCGGCGTTGTGGGACCGTACCGCGGCGTCCGCCGCGGTGCGCGACCTGGCCCGGCACGCCGACATCGTGTTCGCGGGGGAGCAGGAGGCCGCGCTGCTGGCCGAGGCCGGCGACCCGGCGGCGATGGCCCGCGAGGTGGCCCGGCTGGGGCCGCGGCAGGTCCTGATCAAGCGCGGCCACCTCGGCTGCCTGGCCTGGATCGACGAGGCCGCCGTCGAGCAGCGGGCCATCCCGGTCCAGGCGGTCGACCCGGTCGGGGCCGGCGACGCGTTCGTGGCCGGCTACCTGGCAGAGTTGCTAGCCGGGCAGCCCGCCGAGGTCCGGCTGGCGACCGCGGCCGCGGCCGGCGCCTTCACCGTCACCGTCAGCGGCGACTGGGAGGGCCTGCCGACCCGGCCGGACCTGGACCTGCTCGATGCTCCCGACGATGTCATCCGCTGAGACGCAACCCGGAGGAAAGATGTCCCGCAGCCAAGTCAGCACCGCCAGCGCGCCGTCGCCCAAGGGGGCCTACTCCCAGGGCATCGTGGCCGGCGGATTCCTCTACACGGCCGGGTTCGGGCCGCACGACCCGGTCAGCGGCGAGGTCGTGGGCGACGCCATCGAGGAGCAGACGGCCCAGGTGATGCGCAACATCGCCGCCGTGCTCGCGGTGCACAACCTGGACTTCTCCAGCGTGGTCAAGGCCACCGTGCACCTTCAGGAACTGCACCGGGACTTCCCCGGCTTCAACGCCGTCTACGAGGGCTTTGTCACCGCGCCCTACCCGGTGCGCACCACGGTCGGCTCCGACCTGGCCGCCATCCTGGTCGAGATCGACGTGGTCGCCGCGCTCGACTGACTGGATGCCGCCATATCGCTGAGCACGCTCGGCGCTGGCCTGTGACTGGGTGATCGCGTAGCGTGACAGCCCATGAGTGCACGCGGTCCCGTGCGGTCGGCCCGGCACCGCGCGGATCCGGCCCGCCAGGAGCGGCCGAAGGTGCCCGTCCGGGCCGTGATCGCGGCGGCGGCCAGGGCCGGCCGGCGCGAGCCGTGGCGGGTCCTGGCCGTCGCGCTGCCGCTGACCGTGGTCACGGTCGCGGCCGAGATCCTCATCGACCACTACGTCAAGCCGACCAGCCTGCTGCCGTCGCTGGCCGGGTCGATCACCACCGCCGGCCTGAGCCTGCTCACGACGGTGTTCATCTCCGGGGTCCTGTGCCGGATCGTCGGCGAGGTCGAGCACGGCCAGGAGCACCTCACCATCCGGCAGATCGCCAGGACCCTGCCGTGGGTCCGCCTGGCGCTGGCCGACCTGCTCGTCGTGGCGCTCGTGGTCGTCGGCCTGCTGGCCCTGGTCATCCCCGGGCTCATCGTCGGCAACCTGCTGGCGGTTACCGGCCCGGTGATCGAGATCGAGCACCGGCCCGTCCGGGCTGGCCTGCGCCGGTCCGCGCGCCTGGTCCGGCCGCACTTCTGGAGCGTGGCCCTGCTGGTCACCCTGCCGGTGCTGGTCGCCAGCGGGGTCGCGACCATCGTGCCCGAACCCCATGGCGTTGCCGAGATCCTCGAGGCCGTGGCTGTCCGGGGCCTGGCCGAGGGGCTGATCGAGGCGGCGATCGGCCTGATCCTGGTGGAGCTTTGTTATCGCCTCATAGCCCTGGCCGCGCTGCGCGCAGAGAGATCTGATCTGACTCGGCGATGACGTCGGCATCGATGGCGCGCAGGCCCTCGCCGAGCCGCTCGCGGGCCTGGCGGAGCAGCTTGAGCGAGTTGCCGGCCACGGCCTGGTCGCCGGGTCGCTCTGGATCAGCCCCGTGTTCCTCGATCAGGTGCACCTGAAGCGCCGCGGCCACCTCGTCCACCGCCTTGAGCGCCTGGTACACGGCCAGATCCCGGGTCACGTCGTTCACCATGCCTGCCTATATGCCCAGTGAGGTCCGGCTCATCCCGGCCCCTCGACCCGGGCCCGGATGGCCAGGGTCACCGCGCCGGCACGTCGCGTGGCCGCGGCGATCACGCTGAGTAAGGTAACCGCCATGGTCCAGGGGGAGGACAGCGCCGCGGGCCCGGGCGGGTCCGCAGGCCGGGGCGTCGCGGGAGGGCTGGCCGAGGCCGAGCTGACGGCCGGCAGCCCGCTGCGGACGCCGAACGCGGCGGCCTGGGCCGGGATCGTGTTCGCCGTGCTGGCCATCACGGCCATGGTGCTGATCCGGCTGTCCATCCCGGATCACACCGGGCAGACCGGGGCCTGGCTGTCTGACCACAGCAAGCGCCAGGCCGTGGACGTCGCCCTGAACCTGGTCCCGTTCGCCGGCATCGCGTTCCTGTGGTTTGTCGGCGTGGTCCGGGACCGGGTCGGGCAGCTCGAGGACCGCTTCTTCGCGACCGTGTTCCTGGGCAGCGCCCTGGTCTTCGTCGCGATGTTCTTCGCCGCCGCCGCCCTGGCGGGCGGCCTGGTCGACGCGGCCACCGCGCACCCGTCGTCAACCGGCTCGGACACCTTGTCGCTCGGCCGCGACTCCACCTCCATCCTGCTCAACGTCTACGCCATGCGGATGGCCGCGGTGTTCACGCTGACCACCGTGACCATCGCCCGACGGACCCGGATCATCCACCGGTGGCTGTGGATCGCCGGCTACGTCACCGCGATCGCGCTGCTGTTCGCCTCCAGCGCCAGCGGCTGGGTGGAACTGCTGTTCCCGGGGTGGATCCTGGTCCTGAGCATCGACATCCTGCTGCACCCGCAGGGCTCGGCCGGGCCTAGGGCGGCGGCGGGCCCGGCTCGGCCAGCCGCGGAAGCGTGATCATGAACTGGGTGCGGCCGGGCACGCTCGTCACCGCGACCTGACCGTGGTGGGCGGCGGTAACGGCGTCCACGATGGCCAGGCCCAGGCCGGTGCTGCCCGCCGCGCGGGACCGGGAGCTGTCCCCGCGCACGAACCGCTCGAACAACGTCGGCTGGAGCTCGGCCGGGATGCCGGGGCCGTCGTCGGTCACCGTGACCTGGACCGTTCCCGGCGCATCCGGCGCTGCTCCCGGTGCCGGCGGGGTGGTGGCCAGGCCAACCGACACGGTGGTGCCCGCGGGCGTGTGCCGGGCGGCGTTGCTGAGCAGGTTGGCCAGCACCTGGTGCAGCCGGTGCTCGTCACCGCGGACCCAGACCGGCTCGTCCGGCAGCTCCAGCTGCCACCGGTGCCCGGCCGCGGCCGCCCGCGCGTCGCTGGTCACATCGATGGCCAGCCGGGTCAGGTCCACCGGCTCGGTGGCCAGCGGCCGCCCGGCGTCCAGCTGGGCCAGCAGCAGCAACTCGTCGACCAGCACGCTCATCCGGGCCGACTCCGACTCCACCCGGCTCAGCGCGTGGGCCACGTCGTCCGGCACCGGCCCCGGGTGACGGCGGGCCAGCTCGGCGTAGCCGCGGATGGAGGCCAGCGGCGTGCGCAGCTCGTGGCTGGCGTCCGCGGCGAACCGGCGCAGCCGGTTCTCGCTCGCCTCGCGGCGGGCCAGCGCGGCCTCGACGTGGCCGAGCATGCGGTTGAGTGCCGCGCCCACCTGGCCGACCTCGGTGCGCGGGTTGGCATCCGGGACCCGCTCCGGCATCGTGACCTGGCCGCTGCCCAGTGGCAGCTCGGTGACCCTGGTCGCGGTCGCGGCGACCCGGCGCAGCGGCCGCAGCGACACCCGGACCCAGGCCGTGCCGATCAGCCCGGTCAGCAGCAGGGCGGCAGCGAACACGGCGATCTCGGCCAGCGCGATCTCGCGCAGCGTGTTCTCGGTCGACGTCAGCGGCAGCCCGCTGACGATGATGCCGTCCCGGCTGCTGGTGGCCATGAACCGGTAGGGGCCGTAATTGCTCAGCGTGATGGTCTGCGGCTGGCCGTTGGCCGGCAGCCCAGCCAGCTCGCGCCGCTCGGCGGCGGTCAGGACGCACAGGCCGTTCTCAGCCCCGGCCAGTCGCGGATTGCGGACCGCGTCCAGCCGGTACAGGCTGCTCCCGGTGCTGCTGGCCATGGCGGTCAGCGTGCCGCCGTTCTGCTCCTGGGCACAGCCCTCCGGCGTGCCGGGCGGCGGGTGGTCATCTCCGTTGTCGTGATCCGCGCCCGGAGGCGACGGATGCGGCATGGGATGCAGGCATCGCTCGTAGCGCTGGGTGGCGATGCCGAGCTGCTGGTCGACCTGCCCGACCAGGAGACTGTGCAGGTGCGCATAGGTCACCGCCCCGACCACCGCGCAGGCGGCGAACAGCGTCACCAGCAGGCCCGCGACCAGCCGGCCGCGCAGCGTGCGCCGGGCCAGCCAGCGGCCCGGCGCGCCCAGCAG
>JBOHCO010000641.1:0-1671 GCA_050698895.1 Streptosporangiaceae bacterium | reverse complement strand
GTCAGCCTGACCATCGGGGAACGGCAGATCGTGGCCCTGGCGGGCGAGAGCGGCAGCGGCAAGAGCACCATCGCCCGGCTGCTGGCCCGGATCTACCAGCCGACCAGCGGGGAGATCTACTTCCAGGGCACGCCGCTGTCGGCGATGCGCTGGCGCAAGGACCGGCTCCGGTACTCCAGCGAAGCGCCGATGGTGTTCCAGGACCCGTTCGCCTCGATCAACCCGGTGTTCCGGATCTCGCACGGGGTGCTGCGCGCGCTCAAGCTGCACCGGCCCGAGCTGTCCGGCGGCCAGCGCCAGCGGGTGGGCTTCGCCCAGGCGCTGGCCATGCGGCCCAGGCTGATCATCGCCGACGAGCCGGTCTCCATGCTCGACGTGTCGATCCGGATCGGCCTGCTGAACCTGATGGCCGAGCTCCGCGACGAGCAGGGCGTGTCGATCCTGTACATCACCCATGACATCGCCAGCGCCCGCTACGTGGCCGACCGCCTGATCGTCATGTACGCGGGCCAGATCGCCGAGGCCGGCCCGGTCGACGAGGTGCTCGCCAACCCGCGCCACCCCTACACCCAGCTGCTGGTCTCGGCCGTCCCCGACCCGCGGGCCGAGCCGCACGTCGGGGCGGAAACCGACCGGGGCGAGCCGCCCAAGGTCATCGACCCGACGCCAGGCTGCCGGTTCCGCTGGCGGTGCCCGCTGGCCATCGACATCTGCCAGACCGTTACCCCGGAGCTGACTCAGCTCGCACCAGATCACGATGCCGCCTGCCATGTAGCGCAGACCGGCGCGGAAGTGAGGGCGTTTTCATGAAGATCGCTGTCGTCGGCGGCGGCTCCACCTACACCCCCGAGCTGGTCGACGGGGTGGCCCGGCTGACCGGTGGCATCAAGGTCACCGAGCTGGTCCTGGTGGATCCCGACGAGTCCCGGCTGGCGGCCGTCGGGCCCGTCTCGCAGCGGATCATGGCGGCTTACGGCCACCCGGCCACAGTGAGCTGGACGCAGGACCTGGATGAGGGGCTGGACGGGGCCGGCGGGGTGTTCTTGCAGCTGCGGGTCGGCTACCAGGCGGCCCGGCACCGCGACGAGACCTGGCCGGTGGAAGTGTGCAACTGCGTGGGCCAGGAGACGGTCGGCGCGGGCGGGCTGGCCAAGGCGCTGCGCACCGTACCGGTGGTGCTGGACATCGCCGAGCGGGCCCGGCAGCGGGCGGCCAGCGACGCCTGGATCATCGACTTCACCAACCCGGTCGGGATTGTGACCCGGGCGCTGCTGGACTTCGGCCACCGCGCCATCGGCCTGTGCAACGTGGCGATCGGGTTCCAGCGCCGGTTCGCGGGCTGGCTCGGGGTCGAGCCCGAGCAGGTGGACCTCGACCACGTCGGGCTCAACCACCTGACCTGGGAGCGGGCCGCGGTGGTTGACGGCATCGACCGGCTGCCGGAACTGCTGGGCTCCCACGGCGCCGAGCTGGCCCAGACGGTCGGCGCGCCGGAGTCCATTGTTAAGGAAATTCATGCGCTGCCGTCGTATTACCTGCGGTACTACTGGGCGCACGACGCTGTGGTGGCCGAATCCCGCGGCAAGCCGACCAGGGCTCAGGCGGTGGCCGAGATCGAGCGCCAGCTCCTGGAGATGTACGCGGACCCGGCGCTGGACCGCAAGCCGGAAC
>JBOHCO010000640.1:0-8819 GCA_050698895.1 Streptosporangiaceae bacterium | reverse complement strand
GGACGCCCGGCTCGCGGTCGCGATCGTGGGCGCGGCGACGCTGCTGTTCGGCGCGATCATCGGGTGCGCCAAGGACGACATCAAGAAGGCGCTGGCCGGGTCGACCATGAGCCAGATCGGCTACATGATGCTGGCCGCCGGGCTCGGGCCGATCGGCTACGTGTTCGCCATCGCGCACCTGATCGCGCACGGGTTCTTCAAGGCCGGGCTGTTCCTGGGCGCGGGCTCGGTCAAGCACGAGATGGATGACGAGGTCGACATGCGCCGCTTCGGCGGCTTGTGGAAGGTCATGCCCGTCACCTTTGTCACGTTCCTGCTCGGCTACCTGGCCATCATCGGCGTCCCGCCGTTCGCCGGGTTCTTCACCAAGGACTCGATCATCGACGCGGCCTTCGAGAAGGGCGGCACCTCCGGGGACATCCTGGGCTGGTGCGCCATCCTGGGCGCGGCCATCACCGCGTTCTACATGAGCCGGGTCATGTTCATGGCCTTCGCGGGCGAGAAGCGCTGGGCCGAGAAGGCGCACCCGCACGAGGCGCCGCCGGTCATGACCATCCCGATGATCCTGCTGGCCCTCGGCTCGGCGTTCTCGGGCGCCTTCCTGATCATCAACTCCCGGCTGCTGAGCTTCCTGCGCCCGGTGACCGGCGGGCCGGCCGTCTCGCACGCCATCTTCAGCGTCTACGGGTGGATCACCCTGGCCCTGGTCGTGGCGGGCTTCGGTGTCGCCTGGGCCATCTACGGGCGGCGGGAAATTCCGGTGACCGCGCCGGCCGGCAACCCGATCACGGTGGCGGCGCGCAAGGACCTGTACGGCGACGTCATCAACGAGTCCTTGCTGATGCGGCCCGGCCAGTGGCTGGCCAGGCTGTCGGTGTACTTCGACAACCGGGGCGTCGACGGCCTGGTCAACACGGTGGCCGCCACCTTCGGCGGGTCGTCGGGACGGATGCGCAAAGTCCAGTCTGGATACGTCCGGTCGTACGCGCTGTCCATGTTGTTCGGAGCGGTGCTGCTCGTCGGTGCCCTCCTCCTGGTCAGGCTCTAGAGCTGGTGAGGCTGCGGATCCCATGAGCAATTTCCCCTGGCTGACCGTCACCGGCGCCATCCCGCTGGCCGGCGCGGTCGTGATCTCGCTGCTGCCCGGCCGGTCCGCGCCGGGCGCCGACGCGGACCGGCGCGCGCGGGACAAGCTGGTCAAGATCATCGCGCTGGTGTTCAGCGTCGCGACGCTGGCCGTCGCGGTCGCCATGGCCACGCAGTTCAACACCAGCAGCACGCATCAGTTCCAGTTCGCCCAGGTGTACTCCTGGATCCCGGAGTTCGGCGTGCACTACGCCGTCGGCGTGGACGGGATCGCGCTGGTACTCATCGTGATGTCCGCGGTACTGATGCCGCTGGTGGTGCTGGCCTCCTGGAACGACGCGGAGGGCGCCGCAGATCCCGCCGGCACCCTGCCGCCGCGGCGCCGGGGCGCAGCCGCACCTCGCCGGCACAGCGTCAAGACCTACTTCGCACTGATGCTGGTCCTGGAGACGATGATGATCGGCGTCTTCGCGGCCACCGACGTGTTCCTGTTCTACGTCTTCTTCGAGGCCATGCTGATCCCGATGTACTTCATGATCGGCAGCTACGGAGTGGGCCAGCGGCAGTACGCGGCGGTCAAGTTCCTGCTCTACAGCCTGCTCGGCGGGCTGCTCATGCTGGTCGCGGTCATCGCGCTGTACGTGGAATCCATGCACAACGGACACGGCGGCACGTTCCTGTTCACCTCCCTGGAGCACCTGGCGCTCAGCCCGACGGCCAGCAAGTGGCTGTTCCTCGGCTTCTTCGTCGGATTCGCCATCAAGGCCCCGCTATGGCCGTTCCACACCTGGCTGCCCGATGCCGCCACCGCCGCGCAGCCCGGCGCGGCCGTGCTGCTGGTCGGCGTGCTCGACAAGGTCGGCACGTTCGGGATGATCAGGTACTGCCTGGACCTGTTTCCCTCGGCGACGCACTATTTCGTCCCGCTGATTATCGTGCTGTCGGTCATCGGCGTCCTGTACGGCGCGATCGTGGCCATCGGGCAGCGCGACATCAAGCGCCTGATCGCCTACACGTCAGTGTCGCACATGAGCCTGATGACCCTGGGCATCTTCGTGCTGACCAGCCAGGGGCAGGCCGGCTCGGTGCTGTACATGATCAACCATGCCTTCGCCACCGGCGCGTTGTTCCTGATCGCCGGCTTCATGATCGTGCGGCGGCGTTCGCACCTGATCTCCGACTACGGCGGCGTGCAGAAGGTCGCGCCGATGCTGGCCGGCATGTTCCTGATCGCCAGCCTGGCCGGGCTGTCGCTGCCCGGCCTGAACACGTTCGTCAGCGAGTTCCTCGTCCTCGTCGGGACCTTCACCAGGTACGAGGTCGCGGCCGGGCTGGCCACCGTCGGCATCATCCTGGCCGCCATCTACATGCTGTGGATGTACCAGCGCACCATGACCGGGCCGGTCCGGGCCGAGGAAGTGGCCAGCATGCCGGACCTCAAGGTCCGCGAGCTGTGGGCGGTCGGACCGCTGATCGCGCTGATCATCGCGCTCGGCGTCTACCCGCAGCCGGTGCTGAAGATCATCGACCCGGCCGTGAACCACACCCTCGTCCAGGTGCATTCCAGGGATCCGGCGCCAACCGCCGTGACAACCGGCCTTAAATCGGGGTCCGGCCAGCATGCGTTCGGGAAGGAACTCAGGCCGTGACCGGGACTCTAGCCGCGGTGGCGCCAACGATCAGCGCGCCGAGCATTGAGTGGGGCCAGCTGTCGCCCATCTGGCTGGTCTTCGTGGCCGGGCTGGCTGGCGTGCTGGTCGAGGCCTTCGCGCCGCGCGCGTGGCGGCGGCCGCTGCACATCGCGCTGACGCTGGGCAGCCTGGCCGGCGCGTTCGTGCTGGCCGTGGTGATCGCCGCCAGCAGCAACATCTTCGCCCACGGCAACCCGGGGCACGTCGCCGCCGTGGGTGCCGTGGCCGTGGACCGGCCCACCCTGTTCCTCCAGGCCACGATCCTGGTGCTGGCCTTCATCAGCGTGCTGCTCATCGCCGAGTCCTCGCACGAGGTGAGCTCGTTCACCGGCCAGGCCGCCGCGGTCCCCGGCAGCTCCGAGGAGCGCGAGGGCCTGCTGGCCGGGCTGATCCACACCGAGGTCTACCCGCTGACCCTGTTCGCGGTGGGCGGCATGCTGCTGTTCCCGGCCGCCAACGACCTGCTGACCATGTTCGTCGCGCTTGAGGTGCTGTCGCTGCCGCTGTACCTGCTGTGCGCGCTGGCCCGCCGCCGGCGGCTGCTCTCCCAGGAGGCAGCCATGAAATACTTCCTGCTCGGCGCGTTCTCCTCGGCGTTTTTCATCTTCGGCGTGGCCATGTTCTACGGGTACGCCGGCTCGGTACGGCTGTCGGCGATCGCGGCCGCCGCGCACGCCGGCACCGCCTCGGCCACGCTGCTTTACGCGGGCATCGCCCTGGTCGGAATGGGACTGCTGTTCAAGATCGGCGCCGTGCCGTTCCAGAGCTGGAAGCCCGACGTCTACCAGGGTTCGCCGACGCCGGTCACCGCGCTGATGGCATCGTGCACGGTGGTGTCGGCGTTCGGTGCCCTGCTGCGAGTGTTCTACGTGGCCCTCGGCCAGCTGACCTGGGACTGGCGGCCGGCGATGTGGGGCGTAGCCATCCTGACCATGCTGGTTGGCTCGATCATCGCCATCACGCAGACCGACGTGAAGCGGCTGCTCGCCTACTCCTCGATCGCGCAGGCCGGCTACATCCTGACCGGAGTGATCGCCGCGAACAGGAGCGGGCTGTCGGGCAGCCTGTTCTACCTGGTGGCCTACGGCTTCGCCGCGGTCGGCTCGTTCGCCATCGTCACGCTGGTGCGCGACCAGGCAGGCGAGGCAGCGCACCTGTCCCGCTGGGCCGGGCTGGGCAAGCGGTCGCCCATCGTCGCCGGGGTCTTCGCCTTTTTCCTCATAGCCTTCGCTGGGATCCCGCTGACCAGCGGGTTTACCGGCAAGTTCGCCGTGTTCCGCGCGGCGGTCCAGGGCGGCGCGCTGCCTCTGGTGATCATCGGCGTGATCGCCAGTGCCATTATCGCGTTCCCGTACATCCGGGTGATCGTCCTGATGTTCTTCAGCGAGCCAGCGCCAGACGGGCCGACCGTCGTCCGGCCGAGCGCTTTCACCGGGGTGGCGGTAGGCATCGGCGCGCTGGCCACGCTCGTGCTCGGCATCATCCCGCAGCCTCTGCTCAGCCTGGCCAACCATGCGGCCAGCCAGCTCTTCGTGCGGTAGCGCCGTCGCCCGGGATAGCCGGAGTGTCCGGCCAGCGTCCTCCGGGCATATCTCAGCTAGCCCGGGCACGGGCATATCTTGGTGGTGGCCGGCGCGCACTGCTGGCGATGCCGGTCAGCCGACGAGGGAGCCTGAGTGATCACCGCTGGAGTAGAGCTGAACGACGCGGCGCTGGCGGCCGAGATCACCGCCGGGCTGAAACAGGTCGAGGTCGGGCTTCAGGTCGCCTCGCGCGCCGAGCATGAGGTGCTGACCGAGGCCTCGACGCACCTCATCGAGGCGGGCGGCAAGCGGCTGCGGCCCATGCTGGTGCTGCTGGCGGCCCAGTTCGGGAACCCCCACGACAAGCGGGTGGTCCCGGCCGCTGTGGCCGTCGAGCTCACTCACCTGGCCACCCTGTACCACGACGACGTCATGGACGAGGCGGACGTCCGGCGCGGCACGCCCAGCGCCAACTCGCGCTGGAACAACACCATCGCCATCCTGACCGGTGACTTCCTGTTCGCCCGGGCCTCGCAGCTACTGGCCGACCTGGGCTCGGAGGCGATCAGGATCCAGGCCGAGACGTTCAGCCGGCTGGTCACCGGGCAGGTCGCCGAGACCGTCGGCCCGGCGCCCGGCGCCGACCCGTTCGAGCACTACCTCGGCGTCATCACCGAGAAGACCGGTTCGCTGATCGCCACCGCCGGCCGGTTCGGGGCTATGTTCTCCGGCGCGCCGGAGGGCGTAGCCGCCCGGATGGCGACCGCCTGCGCGGCGCTGGGGGTGGCGTTCCAGCTCTCCGACGACATCCTGGACGTGTCCAGCGACCGGGCCCAGTCCGGCAAGACGCCCGGCACCGACCTGCGCGAGGGGATCAGGACGCTGCCCATGCTGCACGCCCTGCGGTCGGGCGGCTCGCGCGACGCCCGCCTGATCGAGCTGCTCAGCCAGGAGAAGATCACCGACCCGGCGCAGCACAGCGAGGCGCTCGGCCTGCTGCGCGAGCACCCGGCCATGGAACTGGCCCGCCGGGACCTCCGGCGCTGGTCCGAGGTGGCCAGGGACGAGATCCGCAGCCTGCCCCAGGTTCCGGCGCGTGATGCATTCGAGACCATCTGCGAGTTCGTTGTGGAGCGCAGCGGGTAGGCAGGTCGTCACTAGCGGGGCCGGGCGGGGTCCGCGTGACGGAGGGATCGGATTGGCACGTATTCGAGGCAAACTGCTCATGCTCGGCTTCGGCGGCGCGCTTCTGGGCCTGACGGCGTGCGGTGGCTCGGCGGCCCACATGGCGTCGGGGACGGCCGGGCGCAGCACCGATCAGCTCGTCGCGCAGATGAAGACCGCCGTCCGGAAGGCGGCCAGCATGCACCTGGCCGGGCGGGTTACCACCAGCGGCAAGTCGACCGCGCTGGACCTCAATGTGCTCCGGGCCGGCGGCCTGTCCGGGTCCATCACCCAGAACGGCGTCCCGCTGGAGCTGATCGGCACCGCCGGGAAGGTGTATGTCAAGGCCACCCCGGCCTTCCTGCGTGAGCTGCGGGCCTCGGCCGGGGTATGCGCGCTGATGTGCGGCAAGTACGTGCAGATGTCCGGCTCGGCCGGGAGCCAGCTGGACGGCAGCCTGAACATGGCCAGCCTGACCCGCGCCTTCGTCACCGGGCTGCCCAAGATGACCCGGACCGGAACCACGACGGTGGCCGGGCAGCAGGCCGTGGTGCTGCACGGCTCCGACGGCTCCACCCTGGACGTCGCCGCCCGCGGCACGCCGTATCCGCTGCGGGTCATCGCGCCGGCCGGGCACCACGAGAGCCTGACCTTCTCCCAGTGGAACCGGGTGGCCACCCCGACCGCGCCGCCGGCCAGCAAGGTCATCAACCTGAGCCAGCTGAAAGCGGGCAGCAGTTAGCATCTAAGCGATGACAACATCTGGGCGCATTGCGAACGACGACGCGGCCGGCGCGAGCCGCCCGCCCGCGCGCAGCGACTTCGTGCAGTCGCTGGACCGCGGGCTGGCCGTGATCCGCGCCTTCGGCCCCGACCGCGAGCAGCTCACCCTCAGCGAGGTCGCTTATGCCACCAAGCTGACCAGAGCGGCCGCCCGGCGGTTCCTGCTCACCCTGGTCAGCCTCGGCTACGTCCGCAGCGACGGCCGGAAGTTCTCGCTCCGGCCGCGGGTGCTGGAGCTGGGCTATGCCTACCTGTCCGGGCTGGCGCTGCCCGACGTGGCCGCACCGCACATGGAAGAGCTGGTCGCCCGGCTGCACGAGTCGTGCTCGATCTCGGTGCTGGACGGCCAGCACGTGGTCTACGTGGTCCGGGTGCCGACCAAGCGGATCATGACCGTGGCCATCTCGGTTGGCACCCGGTTCCCGGCCTACGCCACCTCCATGGGGCGGGTGCTGCTGGCCGCGCTGCCGCCCGACGAGCTGGAGCGCTACCTGGCCGAGGCCAAGCTGGAGCCGCTGACCGACCGGACGGTAACTGACGCCGACCGGCTGCGCGAGCTGCTGGCCGAGGTCGCCGAGCAGGGCTACGCGATCGTCGACCAAGAGCTGGAAGAGGGACTGCGGGCCGTCGCCGCGCCCATCCGCGGGGCCGCCGACGTCGGCATGGCCGCGATCAACGTGTCCGCGCACGCCGCACGGGTCAGCATGGACGCGCTGCGCGAGCACATCCTGCCCGTCCTGCTGGAGACCGCCAGCCAGATTGAGGCCGACCTGCGCGCCCAGGGGACCAGCTAGCCCCTTCCGGGTGCGGCCAGCCCGCTGACCTGCACTATCGCCGCTGGGTCGACGTTCACTGGCGGCTTTGACCGCCCCTGCCGGTGACCGGTACTTCCGCATTGGCGCGCATTCCGAACACTGTTGACAGTCGCGGATTCCGCGTGGTTAAGTTCTACAGTGCGTATGCTCGTACGCTAAGCGAACATCGCCCCCCGTGCCCCCCATCGGAATGGCAGCGGTGACCTGAATTCCTGCGCTGAGCGGGGCGGTCGGTGATGCGCGCGCTGACCTAGAGGAGACGGAATGGACCGTCAGGACGCGGATCACCCCGCTGCTCAGCCTGCGTATAGATCCGCGGATAACTCGGTGGCTCACTCAATGCTGCCCGATCAGCCGATTGGGCGGCGTTCTTTGCTCAGGGGCGCCGGCGCCGGCGCGCTGGCCGTGGGCGCCGGGGGATTCCTGGCCGCCTGCGGTTCCGGTCTCAAGGGCTCGGGCGGGTCCTCGGCCACCGGCACCATCAACATCGGCTTCATCACGCCGCTCACCGGCGCCTTTGCCGGCTTCGCGTCCGGCGACCAGTTCGTGCTGCAGCAGATCAAGGCGACCTCGGCGTACAAGAACGGCTTCAAGGTCGGCAGCAAGAAGTACAAGGTCAACATCGTGATAAAGGACAGTCAGTCCAGCCCGACCCGGGCCGGCCAGGTCGCCCAGGAACTCGCACTGCAGAACAAGGTGGACCTGATTTTGACCACGTCCACGCCCGAGGTGACTAACCCAGTCTCGGCCCAGTGCGAGAAGCAGGGCACGCCGTGCCTGTCGACGGTCGTCCCGTGGGAATCGTGGTACGCGGGACTGGGCGGCAACCCGCTCCATCCGACCCAGACCTTCAAGTACTGCACGACGTTCTTCTTCGGGCTGAAGGAATTCCTCGGCACCTTCTCGCCGATGTGGAAGCGGGTCCCGAGTGACAAGGTCGTCGCCTGTATGTACCCGAACGACGCCGACGGGAATGCCTTTCGTGACGGGTTCGAGCCGCTGATCAAGTCGGTCGGCTACAAGGTGGTCGACGGTGGCGCCTACGCCGACGGCACGACCGACTTCACGTCGATGATTACCGAGTTTAAGAACAAGAACTGCGAGATCTACAGCAACGCCCCGGTGCCGCCCGACTTCAACACGTTCTGGAAGCAGGCCTCGCAGCAGGGCTGGAAGCCCAAGCTGGCCACTGTGGCCAAGGTGCTGCTGTTCCCCGACGACACCAAGGCTCTCGGCGGCCTGGTCAACAACATCGCCACCGACTCGTGGTGGGGCCCGTACATGCCCTACAACTCCTCGCTGAGCGGCGTCTCGGCCTCCAGCCTGGCCAGCGCCTACCAGCAGAGCACCGGCAACGAGTGGGTGCAGTCCATCGGCTCGTCCTACGCCCTGTTCGAGGTGGCCAAGGAGGCCTTCGGCGCGGTCAGCGACCCGCATGACAAGGCCGAGGTGGCCGACGCGCTGCACAAGGTGAGCTACAGCGGCATGTGCGGGGCGATCAACTTCGCGGGCGGCCCGGCGCCGGGCGTCGGCATCATCCCGCCGGTCGGCGTGCAGTGGAAGAAGTCGACCGGTAAGTACCCGTTCGAGATGATGGTGGTGGACAACTCCCTCAACCCGAACGTCAAGATCCAGGCGCCCTTGGAGCCGACGAATGCCTGATGGCACGCATGGCTGAACCGGTGGTGGCCCGGGGGGACGACCCCCCGGAGCCCCCCGAACCGGGGGGCCCGGCCCCCAGGCCCCCCGGACCTTCA
>JBOHCO010000639.1:0-5077 GCA_050698895.1 Streptosporangiaceae bacterium | reverse complement strand
GGCAGCAGGGGCGGATAGCAGGGGCGGATAGCAAGGTCCAGACGGCACGGATTCAGGGAGGAAACCGCGATGCCCGCAGGCGACTCGGTGCCGGCGGCTAGCGCGCGCTGCCGGCTCACGGTCCAGGCCGACGGGACGCCGGAGGGGTTCCGGGCCCGCTACGAGACCGCCGTCCCGCCACTGCCCAGCGAGCCGATCACCGAGCTGATCCGGCGGCAGGCGCCCTGGTCGGAGATGCTGGACCTGGTGAACGCCGTGGCCCCGTTCGGCTACCTGACCTACCACCGCCTGGACGTCGAGCGCGTCGTGCGACTGGCGGGCGACACCGCCACCGGGGTGGCCTACCTGATGGGCAACCACACGTTCATGGAGCGGATGTTCCGCTATGAGCCGGCCATCCTGCTGTACGCGCCGCTCCACACGGCCATCTGGGACGATCCGGGCGGCCCGGCCTACTTCAGCTTTGACAGGCCGAACGACCAGTTCGGGAGCTTCGGCCACCCGGAGATCACGGCGGTCGGCCGGGAACTGGACGCCAAGCTGGTCGTGCTGCTGGAGCACCTGCGGGTGGCAGTCCCCGGCGAACTGCGAGCTTAAGCGGCGCTGCGGGCGCGGGCGGCGTTGCGGGCGCGGGCGGCGCTGCGAGCCCTGGACCGGCGCGTCTTGCGGCGCTCCTCGTCCGTGGTGCCGCCCCAGATGCCCATAACCTCGCGGTGGGCCATGGCGAAGCTCAGGCAGGCCGATCGCACCGGGCAGCCCGCGCAGATGGCCTTGGCCCGGGCGACCTGCGGCGTGGCGGCGGCCGTCGCCGAGATCGGGAAGAACAGGTCGGGGTCCGCGGACAGGCACGCGCTGCGCGTGCGCCACTCGCGACGCTGCCAGGCCGTGTCGAGGGTCGGGGCTTCCATGGCGCACCGAGGTTCCCCCGGCGCCCGGCCTTAAACCCCGCCCTGAGCCCGGTCCTGCGCCCCGGCCCTAAGCCGCCGTCACCCCTCGTCGAATTCCTCGTCGTTGGCGTAGGGGACTTCCTGGCGCTGCTCGAGCACGTCGTCCTCGGGTTCCTCGGCCGGAATCTCCGGCAGAACCGAGGGCTCCGTACGGTCCTCGGCGTCGTGGTCGGCGTACTCGTCGTCGGCGTACTCGTCCTCGGGATTGCGCTCGGTGCTGGACATGGTGGCGAGTCTTGCTCGGCCCGGCGGCAGATGCAACCAGCGCTTAAGGCCGCCCAGGCGGGGCAGGGCAGCAGGACGAGGAGGTGCACCTATGACCAAGCAAGGCAGGCCCGTCACGACCAACGACGCCGGCATCCCGGTCGAGAGCGACGAGCACTCGCTCACCGTAGGCCCGGACGGCCCGGTCCTGCTCCAGGATCACTACCTGATCGAGCAGATGGCCAACTTCAACCGGGAGCGGATCCCGGAGCGGCAGCCGCACGCCAAGGGCGGCGGCGCGTTCGGCTACTTCCAGGTGACCGGCGACGTCAGCGCCTACACCAGGGCGGCCGTCTTCCAGCCGGGCACCCGGACCGACACGCTGATCAGGTTCTCCACGGTGGCCGGGGAGCGCGGCAGCCCGGACACCTGGCGCGACCCGCGCGGCTTCGCCCTCAAGTTCTATACATCGGCGGGCAATTACGACATGGTCGGCAACAACACCCCGGTGTTCTTCGTCCGGGACCCGCTGAAGTTCCAGCACTTCATCCGCTCGCAGAAGCGCCGCGCGGACAACAACCTGCGCGACCACGACATGCAGTGGGACTTCTGGACCCTGTCCCCGGAGTCGGCGCACCAGGTGACCTGGCTGATGGGTGACCGCGGGATCCCCAGGACCTGGCGGAACATGAACGGGTACAGCTCGCACACCTACCTGTGGATCAACGCCGCGGGCGAGAAGTTCTGGGTGAAGTACCACTTCAAGACCGACCAGGGCGTCGAGTTCCTGACCCAGGCCGACGCCGACGCGCTGGCCGCCTCGGACGGCGACTACCACCAGCGCGACCTGTACGAGGCGATCAGGCGCGGCGACCACCCGAGCTGGACGCTGAAGATGCAGATCATGCCGTTCGAGGCGGCCAGGACCTACCGGTTCAACCCGTTCGACCTGACCAAGGTGTGGCCGCACAGCGACTATCCGCTGATCGAGGTGGGCCGGCTGACGCTGGACCGCAACGTGACCGATTACCACACGGAGATGGAGCAGGCTGCGTTCGAGCCGAACAACCTGGTCGCCGGCATCGCGCTCAGCCCGGACAAGATGCTGCTGGCCCGCGGGTTCTCGTACTCGGACGCGCACCGGGCCCGGCTCGGGGTGAACTACAAGCAGATCCCGGTGAACACGCCGCGGGCGCCGGTGCACAGCTACAGCAAGGACGGGGCGATGCGGATCCGCAACGTCTCCGACCCGGTGTACGCGCCCAACTCCAAGGGCGGGCCGCAGGCCGACACCGCCGACTACCAGCCGAACTACTGGTACTCCGACGGTGAGCTGGTGCGCTCGGCTTACACGCTGCACGAGCAGGACGACGACTGGGGCCAGGCGGGCACGATGGTCCGCGAGGTCCTGGACGACGCCGAGCGGGACCGCCTGGTCGGCAACGTGGTCGGTCACCTGCTGGAAGGGGTCAGCGAGCCGGTCCTGCAGCGGGCCTTCGAGTACTGGAGGAACGTGGACAAGAGCCTCGGCGACAAGATCGAGGCCGGAGTCCGGGCGGGTCAGTCACCCGCGTCAAGCAGCTGAGTGCTGGTAGGCGGTCAGGGTCTCCTGGCTGATCCGCTCCCAGGTGTAGCGCGAGCTGGCCCGGTCCGCGGCCGCGGCGCCGTAGGCCCCGCGGCGTACGGGCTGGGCCAGCAGCTCGCGGATGCGCTGGCCCAGCGGCCGGACCCGGCCCGGCGGCACGAGCACCCCGGTGGTCCCGTCGATGACGGCGTCCCGGTTGGCGCCCACGCTGGTGGCGATGACGGGCAGCCCGCAGGCCATGGCCTGCACGGTGCCCACCCCGAACGGCTCATAGGCGGCCGCGCTGACGTACAGGTCGGCCGACCGGAGCCAGGCGGGCCGGTCGCCGTCGGGAACCCGGCCGGTGAAGATGACCCGGTCGCGCACGCCGGCGCTGGCGGCCAGGCCGGCCAGGGTGCGGTAGTAGGGCAGGCTGCGCAGCAGGCGGCGGTACGGGCCGCCGATGATGACCAGCTCGGCGTCGGGGGCCTGGGGGAGGGCCCGGATCAGGGTGTCCAGGCCCTGGCCGGGCTCCAGCGGCGCGCAGGTCAGCAGGCGGGGACGGGCGCCGCGCCGGACGGAGGGCCCGCCGGGCGTGAACCGCGTGGTGTCCACGCCGCACGGCACGACGCGGACGGCGGCCGGGGGCACGCCGAGCCCGGCTAGCTCGGCGGTTTCCTCGGACGACCCGGCCAGCACGGCGGACACCGCCCTGGCGATGGAGGCCTCCAGCCGGATACGCCCCGCGGGGCCCTGTTCGGGCAGGTGGTGGCGGTGCTCGGCGGCGCCGAGCGAGGCGAAGGTCTGGACCACCGGCACGTGCTGGTCCCGCGACACGGCGAGCGCGGCCAGGCCGCTGGTCCAGAACCAGGCGTGGGCGACGTCGGGGCGGTCCCGGCGCCAGCGGTCGGCCAGCCCGTCGGCGAACTGCCGGACGTGCTGGCTCAGCTGGTCAGCGGGCAGCTCGGCGGCCGGCCCGGCGGGCAGGTACTGGACCGTCACGCCGGATTCCAGCGCGACCTTGGCCGGCTGCCGCTGCTCGCCGCGGCGGGCGTAGACGGTGATCCGGTGACCCTGCGCGGCCATCGCGTGGGCGAGGCCGAAGGGCGCGCGGTCGGTCAGGCTCGCTCCGGGGCCGGTCTCGGTGGCGCAGTCGCCGAGCGCGACGAGCGCGATCTTCAGCACGGTGTTCCCTCCGTCGGGCCGCCGCCGGATGGCGCGTCAGCGCAGCGGATGCGCGCGGCCGAGGGAACGAAAAAAGGGCTCACGAAGCACGCCTGCGCTGTTGCGCCGGGCGGCGCAGCGGTGTGCCTGCTTCGTAAGCACCGATCTTCAAGTTATCACGATCGGCGGCTGATCAGCCGACTTCGGCCCAGACCCGCTTGCCGTCGGGCAGCGCCTCGGCTGCCCACTGCCGGGCTACCGCGGCCACCAGGCCCAGGCCGTGACCCGCGGCCGGCTCCAGCAGCGCGGCGATGTCCGGACCGGAGGCCGGGCGGCCGTCAAGCACGGAGATCCGGATGGCGTCGGCGGAGCAGGAGACGGTGACGGTGAAGCCGGTGCGGGCGTGCAGGACCGCGTTGGTGGCCAGTTCGGTGACGACCATCGCGGCGTCGTAGGCCAGCGCGGCCTCGCCCCACTGCTGGAGCGTGTCGACCACGAAGTGCCGGGCCGCGCGCGGTGCGCGGTCCGACCGCTCGAAGCTGCGGGCCGCCTCGGCCGGATTCGCCGGGCCCGCGTGCGGGCCGCAGTCGGCCCCCGGTGGATCCCCGGCTAGCCGACCCGCCCCGCCTGACATACCGGTCCGTCTCCTGAGGTGCGTAATCTGCGCTACGCGTCATAGTACCCGCGGCTATCTCAGGACGGCCTAGACCACCCGGCGCAGCAGCAGGACGATAAACACGATGATCAGGATGGCCACGATAGTTCCGATTCCGATGAACATTGTTAATTTCCCTAGCAGTTGAACGCGTCGCGGACGTTTTTGCCCGCGTCCTTGGCCTGCTCGCCGACCTGCTTGGCCGCGCCTCCGGCCCGCTCGGCCTGGCCGCTGGCCTCCAGGTAGGGATCACCGGTAGCGCGACCGGCGTCCTGCCGGGCGTGCCCCCCTGGCCATCTGGAAACGATTCCGGAGCTTATTCATGAGACCCATATCGGCCCCCTTCAGCTAATTGGCAGCAGAACTGTCATTAACTGCCCCGGACATCGCTACTCATGCGGGCGGGGTGCTCGTTGGGGGAGCGGTCGTCGGGGTCGGGCTGGGGGACGTGGAGGTCGGCTGCGGGCTGGGCGCGGGCGAGGGGCTGCTCTTGGGCGGCTTACCGGGCTTGTGTCCCTTCTTGTGCTTATGACCCTTCCCGTG
>JBOHCO010000638.1:0-1936 GCA_050698895.1 Streptosporangiaceae bacterium | reverse complement strand
CGGCCAGGCCGTGCCCCGGAGCGGGCGGGGCCGGGCCGAGGTACGAGACCGCGGCCGCGGCCGCCTCCTCCATGCTGCCCGCCAGCCGGACCCCTCCGGGGGCCGGTGAATTCTCCGGCAGGCCGATGAAGGCGGCCACGGCGGGCTTCGTCCCGAGGGCCGAGAGCAGCGCGGCAGCGACCTTCGGGGACGGCGGCTTGGCGACCAGGACGATCACCTTGGTTTCCTCGTCGTCCAGGAGCGCCCGGAGCGCGAGATCGGCCATCAGCCCGCCGACCTCATCGTGCAGGTCCCGCCCGCCGATGCCGATCAGGCTGGAGATCCCCGACCCCCACCGGTGGACCAGGGTCATGATCTCCTGGGCGCCCGTGCCCGCGCCGGCGACCACTCCCACCGGTCCCTTGCGCACGGCGTTGGAGAACCCGAGTCCCGTGCCCCCGAGATAGCTCGTGCCGGCGCCGGGGCCCATCAGCAGCAGTCCGAGGTCCCTGGCCCGCCGCTTCAGGGCGATCTCATCGGCCACGGGCACGTTGTCGCTGAACAGCAGGGTGTGCAGCCCGTGCGAGAGCGCCTGGTGCGCCTCGATCGCCGCGTAGGGCCCGGCGACGGAGATCAGGGCAACGTTGGCCTCAGGCCGGAGCCTGATCGCGTCCTCCAGCGACCGGGGCTGAGCTTCTCCCCCCGGCCGGCGGGAGTCAGGGCCGGCGGAGTCCGGCCCGGCCAGGGCCGCGCCGGCGGCGTCCAGCGCCAGCCGCGCCTGGCCGTCAGCCTGCGCGCGCACGGCGATAACGACATCGCCGGCCGTGGCCTCGCCGAGCCCCGGATCGGCGAACCCCTCGGCCGCCAGGGTCTCGAGATTGGCGGGCGTGCCCATCACCGCGGCGGCCCACCCGACGCCTTCCTGCTCGCGCATGCTGCGGGTCGCCGACATCAGCTGCACCGAGTCGGCGTAAGCACCCCGGCGCACGTCGACCAGTTCCACCGTCATCAGGCCGCCTTCCCGGTTCCGTCCCCGTCGGACGGGACGATCTTCGTGCCCCCGCGGGCGCCGATGGCCTGCTCGGGGGAGGTCACCGTGGCGACCTGGCCGCCGGCGCGCAGGAAGCGGACCGCGGCAGTGATCTTGGGTCCCATGCTGCCCGGCGGGAACTGGCCTTCGGCGAGATGGTGCTCGGCCTCGTCCACGGTCAGCACGTCGACCGCCCGCTCCGCCGGCGTGCCGAAGTCCAGCATCACCCGGTCCACGTCGGTGAGCATCATCAGGGCCGAGGCGCCAACCTCAGAAGCCAGCAGGGCGGCGGACAGGTCCTTGTCGATCACTGCTTCCGACCCCTGAAGGCCGTGCGCTTCCCTGGTCACCGGGATGCCGCCGCCCCCGCAGGCGACGACGACGAATCCGGCCTCGGCGAGCAGCCGGATGGCGGGCGCCTCGATGATCTGCCGTGGCTCCGGCGAGGGGACGACGCGCCGCCAGCCGCGGCCAGAGTCCCTGGCGACCGTCCATCCGTACTGGACGCTGAGCGCTCGGGCCTGCTGTTCAGACAGGAAGGACCCGACGGGCTTGGCCGGGTGCCCGAAGGCCGGGTCGTCGGCATCGACCACCGTGTGGGTGATCACCGAGACGGCGGCCGGGTCAGCCCCGGTGTCGGTGAGGGCCGCGACCAGCAGGTGGCCGATCTGGCCCTGCGTCATCGCGCTCAGCACCGACAGCGGCTGCGGCGGCACCTGGCGGCTGCCTTCCTCCTGCTGGACCGCCAGGTTCCCGACCTGAGGCCCGTTCCCGTGCGTCACCACCACCTGGTAGCCGCCGTGGAGCAGCGCGCGGACCACGCTCGCCAGCTGGCCGGCGTGGGCCTTCTGCTCGGCGTAGGTACCGCGCTCGTCGCTGCGGGCCAGCGCGTTCCCGCCCATGGCGACTACGATCCGCGGCATGCCG
>JBOHCO010000637.1:0-2054 GCA_050698895.1 Streptosporangiaceae bacterium | reverse complement strand
GGCTGGCGCGCATCGCGGCGGGCCGGGTGGGTGGCCGCGTGGCGACCCGGCTGGCCGGCGGGCCCGGGGAGGGCGACCCGACGCCCCACGACAGCCTGGAGCGCGTGCATGACATCTCTGACGTGCTGGTCGCCGCCCGGGTGCTGAGCGAGGCGACGGCGAGGTCGGTCACGCAGGGCTTCGGCCGGGCGCTGGTGGCGCGAGGCCGCCTCGGCCCGCATTACTCGCCGCGCTGGGACATGATCCGCGAGGAGGCTGTGCTGGCGCCGGCCGGGCCGATCCTGGTGGCCGGCATCGGCGCGCGGGTTGACCTGGCCGCGGAGGACGGCGGCCGGGCCCGCATGCACGTGCTGGCCCTGGTGCTGGCGCCCGACGACGCGCTCGTGACGACGGTGAGCTGGCTGACCGAGGCGTCGCCGGGGCATGACGATGACGACGACTGGGATGACACCCTCAGCGGCCTGGTGCACAAGACCAAGGGCCAGGCCACCGACGACCGGGGCGGCACCTACCAGCTGCGGATGGACAGCGGCGGCGGCAGCTCGGACGGCCCCTGGGAGGCTCAGCTCGTGTTCACTCCGCGGCCGCCGGACGGGCTGGACTGGATCGACCTTACGCTGGCCCCCGGCCAGGACCCCATCCGCGTCGATCTGACCGCGGCGGCCACCGCGGCCGGGCCGGGGACCGCGCCGCCGGCCGGCCCGGCCCAGCGGGCCGAGCGGATCATCGACTCGGCCAGCGAGCTGCTGCTGGACTGCCATGCCCCGGACATCGCGGGCGACCAGGAGGGGGCCGACATCACCGGCCTGGTCCGGGCGCTGCGCGCGGCCGGGGCGCTGGCCCCGGACAGCCCGGCCCTGGCCCGGCACGTGACGCTGACCCGGCGCCTGGGCCTGGCGGTGCCCGGCGAGCTGGCCCGCGCCGACGCGGCCGGGCCCGCGGATCTGCCGGAGGCCTGGCTGGCCATGCTGGAGCAAGGTCACCGGGCCGGGACGGCCGACCAGTCCGGGGCGGGCACGGCCGTCGCGGTGCTGCCCGAGCTGGACGGCGCACGGTGCGTGATCGCCGGGCTGCTGACGGACGCCGGGGCCGAGACCACCACCATGCAGGTGCTGGGCTGGGGCTGGCCGTGGCCCAGACACATGGTCCAGCAGGAGTGGCAGGCGTTCGCCTGGTGGGCCCGCGACGACACCGGGCGCTGGCACCGCGGGCAGGACGGCGGCTACGGCTCCAGCGGCGGCATGGCCGAGTTCCAGATCGAGCTGTGGCCGCCGGTGCACCCGGAGACGACCAGCCTGGAGGTCACCCTGATCGGGCTGTCCGGCCGGGTGTCCGCCACCGTCCCGGTGACCTGGGCGAGGATGCCGTGACCGGGCCGTGGTGGGCCGCGTTCGGGCCGGCCGAGACCCAGGTGACCTGCGAGGGCCACCGGCACCTGATCCGCTGGGCGGACGGTCGGCTGACGGCGGCCAGTCATCCCGACGCCGAGGGCGAGCTGGTGATGGCGGCGCTCGGCGGGGAGACAGCCCGCTGCCTGGAGATCGTCCAGGCCTGGGGCGCGCACGACGACGACCTGGAGGTGCTGGCCATCGGCCCGCGCTGGGCCGCCGACGTGGTCAGCACCGTCATGCCCGGCGACGACGCGGAGGCCGTCCCGCCACCCTGGATGTTCCGCGCGACCGCGGCGCGCTTCGGCTGGTGGGCCAGCCCCAGCCGCCCGGCCCTGTTCAGCTCGACCGTGCGGGCTCGCCGGCGGCGCATGCGGGCCAGGGGCATCGGCATCATGCAGTCGCATATCGCCCAATCAGCCGGCGTGGTCGGATCCCGGCCCATGATCTCGGCGCGGCTGACGGCGTCCTACAGCGGCAGGACGTCGGCGACGTACAGCAGCAGCCGGAGGTTCGCCTTCGGGCACGGGTCCCGCGGGCCGACCCCGGCGCAGGAGCGGGCTCAGGACCGGCTCAGCGAGCTGCGGATGCTGTTCGCGCTCGGCCCCGAGCTGCAGTGGCGACTGTCCGGGGCCGTGGCGGCGGCCTGGTCGGACGGCCGGACAG
>JBOHCO010000636.1:0-2663 GCA_050698895.1 Streptosporangiaceae bacterium | reverse complement strand
CCGGGTAGGTGTCGTTGACGCGCTGCTGATTGCGGGTCAGCAGCCGGGTGCTGCCCCCCGAGCGGTAAGCCAGGCACCGCTCCCCGTCGAACTTGCGCTCGTACACCCAGGCCGGGTCGCTGAACCGGTCGCTGGTGAGCGTGGCCAGCTCGGGCTCCAGCCAGTCGGGCTGGGCGCCTGGGCCGTCGGCCGGGCCAGCCACCGGCTAGAGCTCCTGGGACTGCGAGACGGCGGGCGCCGGGGCGACGGCCGGCAGCACCGGATGGGGCAGCGACAGGTGCGGCAGCGTGGGGTGGGGCAGCGACGGATGCGGCAGCGCGGCCGGCCGCAGGCTGCTCAGCACCGGCGCCCGCGCGACCAGGATCACCCCGGTGATCAGCGCGACGATCCCGGCCGCCTGGAGGGCGATCATGCTGGGAGAGACCCGGATCACGTCGCCGAACACCACCACGCCCAGCGCGATGCCGGCCACCGGCTCGGCGGCCGTGATCGCCGGCAGGGACGCGTTCAGCGGGGCCGCGTTGAACGAGCTCTCCATCAGCCACATGGCCAGCACGCTGGCCGCAACCAGGCTGTAAGCGGGCCAGCTGGTCAGCACCGAGGCCAGCGGGTGGTGGCCGCCCAGCATCTCGACCGTGCGGCGGGTCAGCGCGTCCGAGATGCCGAAGATCAGGCCCGCGGCGGCCCCGGTCAGCGTGGCCCGGGCCTGCCCGGACCGGCGCCAGCCCGCGCGCAGGAACAAGACCGCGACCCCGGCGATGGCCGCCGCGGCCCACCAGTAGGCAAAGCCGCCGAAGTGGATGCTCTGGGAGTTGATCGACCGGGACACCGACAGCACGGTGACGCCCGCGCCGAGCAGCAGCGCGCCCAGCACCTCCGAGCGGCGCAGCCGCTGGCCGCTGATCGGCACGGCCAGGATCAGCGCGAACAGCAGGCTGGTGGCCAGCAGCGGCTCGGCCACGCTGAGGTCCAGGTGGCCGATGGCCCACATGGACAGGCCCTGGCCCGCGGCCATGATCCCGATGCCGGCCAGCCAGCGCCGCTTGCGCAGCAGCTCGGCGATCAGCCGGGGGTGCAGGAAGTAGGACTTGGGCATCTGCTCGGCGGACTGCTGCTGGAAGACCAGGCCGGTCCCGACCAGCATGGCCGCGACCAGGGCCATCGCGATGCTCATCAGTCAGCCCGCGCCAGGCTGGCCGCCTCGCGACCGGCCTTGGTCCGGTCCTCGCCGGTCTGCGTGAGGTGCAGCACGGGCGAGTGGCTCAGCGCTAGCACCCCTCCGGCCACCGCGAGGAGCGCCAGGGGGGCGAGGGCCAGGGGTACGCCATGGTTGATCTGTTCGCCGAAAACCACAACTCCCCAAAGAGTCGAGACGATCGGGTCTACCAGCGTAATTCCAGGCTGGGACGCTGTCAGCGGCCCGGCCTGATAGGCGTTCTGCAACAAGAACGCCGCGGTTATGCCGCCGGTCACCGTAGCGTACAACTGCCACGAGGTCAGTACGCCCGAAACGCCGCCAGAATTGAACTGGTCTGCCATGCCTTTGGTGAAAGCCGCGGTCAGGCCGTAGGCGAAGCCCGACGCCAGGCCCAGGAGCCCGGCCCTGGCCGTGGAGGAGGGATGGGCCTTGGCGGCCAGGAACAAGACCACGATGGCCCCGAGGTTGGCCAGCGAGGCCATGATCCACTCGAAGGGCGGGATCGCCTTGGGCGGGCCGGGCCGCGGATGCAGCAGGACCAGCAGGCAGATGACCCCGCCGGTCATCACGGCCACCGCCACCCAGTCGCGCACGGCCAGCTTGCTGCCCAGGATCAGCGATCCGCCGATCAGGGTCATCGGCAGCTCAAGCACGATGATGAGCTGCACCGAGGCCAGCTGGCCGAAGCCCAGGGCCGCGGAGGCGAAGATGAACGAGACGGTCATCAGCCCGACCGCGGACAGCCAGACCCGCTTGTGGATCAGGTCCTCGAACAGCTGCCAGCGGAACGCCACCTTCTCGGGCTCGTCCTCGGACGCCTTGCGGTTCAGCGCGTTTCCGGTGGCGTTGGCCATGGCCCCCAGGAAGGCCAGCACGTAGCTGATCACATTGCCGCCCGCGGCCCTGTTACTCGATTCAAAGAGGTTGCCCCCAGCGTTCCGCCTCAGATCTGCCCAGCGACCCAGGCTATATTCCCGCCCGCGGCCAGGTCAGCCGCCGTCAGCGCGGCAGCTTGACCACGGTGATGAAGAAGTCGTCGATCTGGCGGATGACTTCCATGAAGCTCTCGAAGTCCACCGGCTTGGTCACATAGGCGTTGGCGTGCAGCGAGTAGCTGCGCAGGATGTCTTCCTCGGCCTGGGAGGTGGTCAGGATCACGACCGGGATGACCCGCAGCTCGGGGTCGGACTTCAGCTCGGACAGCACCTCCAGGCCGCCGCGCCGGGGCAGGTTCAGGTCGAGCATGATCAGGCCGGGCACGGGGGCGTCGGCGTAGTCGCCGGTCCGGCGGACGAACTCCAGGGCCTGCTCGCCGTCCGTCACCACGTGCAGGGGGTTGCGGATCCGGTAGTGGTCGAAGGCCTCGCGGGTCATCAGGACGTCGCCCTCATCGTCCTCGATCAGCAGCACGTCCACGAGGTGACCTTCCATCTCAATCGTCGTCATCCGCACCCTCGTCAGGATC
>JBOHCO010000635.1:0-5236 GCA_050698895.1 Streptosporangiaceae bacterium | reverse complement strand
GCCCAGGGACGCGGACGCAAGCAGCCCGCGGAAGCGACGCACGGGTGCTACGCGCGCAAGGGGCGCGCGGACGTAACCGCACGCGATCCGGGGGGTCCCGGGGGGCGGAGCCCCCCCGGGCGTGGGGGTTCCAGGGGGCTCGTGCCCCCTGGGCAGATACGACGGCCCACGGCGCCGCTCGCCGAAGGCGAGCAAGCAGCGTGGGCCGGCTCGTGGAGGTGGCGGGAATCGAACCCGCGTCCTTCAGTACATCACCAGGGCTTCTCCGGGCGCAGCCTGCTGTGCTTTTCTCGGCCCCGGCAGTCACGCAGGCAAGCTGCCGACGGGCTCAGTCGCTGTTTGATGTCCCGCCAAGCCCCGCGACCGGGCTAGACGGTTGATCCTCCTAGCTGATGCCAGACACCGGGCCGGAGGAGCTCCCGGGCTGACAGCCTCTTACTTGCGGTTCTTAGGCCGCGAGGGCGAGGCTAGTGCGCTGTGACTTGGCACTTGTAAGTTGCGATCCCTGGATTAACGAGGTAGAAACCGCGACCCTCGGCCCGCTTCCCCTGGATCAACCACCGAAGTCGAAGCCTGTCACCCCCTCTTGAGTTGTACAGAGCACGTTACCGGACGAGCTCCAGTAGATCCAACGACGGCCGCGGGCCCGTTATGCCCGGACCGAGGTGCATCCACCAAACCGGATATACCCGCAAGAACACGGAGATAACGCCGTCCAGAGCGCAGAACGCCCGATGGGCCATCCGCAGAGCGCGGACCCCATCGGGCATCCATCAGAGGTGATGAGGCCCCCGCGGGCGCTGGCGGTGGCCGAAGACGCGCCCACGGGGGTCGACCGGCAGGGTCGGGGCCGGTCTCAGGCCCCGGGCCTCCCCCGAGATGAGGCCCGGTTCTCATCACGACTGGGCCGCAACCCCCCAAGCGGCACCCCAGTCACTTAGAAAGACGTCGGAGAGTAGTCGAAAGGTTGCTCCCAGGTAGCAAAAAGCGAGTAATTCGCGAGTCACGACCCGATTCGCAGGTCCCGCAGGAAGGCGCCGGCCAGCGGGGCGGCCGACATGGAGGGGGACCGAGTGAGCTCAACCACCGCAAACGCGATCTTGCCCTGATAGCCGACGAACCAGGACGTACGCAGGCCCTTGCCGCCCGGGCTCAGCACAGAGCTGCCGACCTGGCCGAAGACCGGGCTGCCGCCCACGTCGGCGGCCCGGCCCGCGCCGTGGCGCACGGCGGACCGCATGAGCTTGCGCAGGTCGCCGATGACCTGGCTGCTGAAGGGCCGGCCGGCGGCGGCCAGGCCCGGCGCGGCGGTCCGGCCGGTAACCAGCTCGGGGACATGCCAGCCGCCGGACTGCACGAGGCCGACGGCCAGCGCCATGTCCAGCGGGCTGACCCGGACTCCGTCGGCGCCGATGGCGGTGGCCGCGATCTGGCCGTACCCCTGGGGGGCGCCGATGGTGCCGGAGTAGCTGTCCACCCGCAGCTGCCAGGTCGCGCCGATCCCGAACCGCTTGGCGGCACTGCTCAGCTCGCTGGGCGTGAGCTGCTGGAACAGCCCGGCGAAGGCAGTGCCGCAGGCGTGCGCGAAGTCGACAGAGAACGGGGGCTGAGAGCCCAGCCCGACCTCGCGCGGGTGGTTGGTGAACCGGA
The DNA here is from genome assembly GCA_050698895.1 of Streptosporangiaceae bacterium. Taxonomy (GTDB): domain Bacteria; phylum Actinomycetota; class Actinomycetes; order Streptosporangiales; family Streptosporangiaceae; genus DASUBV01. The sequence continues at coordinate 3,586 of JBOHCO010000635.1, read as the reverse complement.
TGTTGCCGACGGTGTTCTCGGTCTTGCACGGGACCTGCGAGCGGGGGTCGAACCCGGTCTCCAGCAGCGCGGCGGTCGACACGATGGTGAACACCTGGCCCGGCTCGTACCGGCCCGCGAGCGGGCTGACGGCGGGCATCCCGGCGGCGTGGTGCGCGGCCACGGCCAGGATCCGGCCGGTGCCGGCCTGGACCGCCACGATGGCCGCGGAGCGGGGCAGCCGGGCCAGCGCGGAGTCGGCGGCGATCTGGGCCCGGCTGTCGAGCGTGGTCTTGACCGGGCTGCCGTCGCTGCCGGTCCAGCGCTTGAGCACCTTGACCTGACTGCCGGATGCGTTCTGGAGCACGACCTCGATGGTCGGGGAGCCAGTCAGGGTGCGCTGGTAGGCCTCCTGGAGCCCGGACAGGCCGACGGTGGTGCCGGGCCGGTAGGGCACCCCATTCTGGCGCAGCACGCTGGCGGTCTCGGTGCCGACGGCTCCGGTGACGACGGGGGCGATGCTGTCGAACAGCCGCTCCATCCGGTGGTGCACGATCAGCGGGCCCGGCACCCGGGCCAGCCGGTGCCGCAGCCTGGCGTAGGTGGCCGGGCTCATCCGGATCAGGCCGAGGAAGGCGGTGGACGGGGCGGCGATGATCTGCCCGTACACCTGGCTGGAGGAGCCGATGCCGGCGATGGCGGCCAGCGCGTCGGCGGTCGTGCGCGGGTGGGCGAGCTGGTCGGGCCGGACGCCGAGCACGATGACCCGCGAGGGACGGACGAGCGGGCGGCCGTCGGAGTCCTGGAGCGGGGCGCGGCTGGGCACGCTGGTCAGCACGGCCAGCCGGTCGCCGGGCTGGAGGCCGGGCACGATGACCGACGGGCTCCACAGCACCTTCCAGCTGCCGTCGACCACGCGCATGCCGAAGCTGCCCCGGTACTGCCAGCTCAGCCCGCCACTGCCCAGGTCGACCGAGGCGCTGAACCAGACCCTGGCCGAGGAGCCGTGCTGGGTGATCCGGGCCATCTGAAGCACCAGGTCGCCCGCGTCGAGCTGCCGGTAGGCCCCGTGCAGGGCGTCGGCGACGGTCTCCTGGCTGCCGGTGGTGAGCCCGGCCGCGGTCTTGTACTGCCGCTGCTCCCAGGCCAGCAGGAACTTCTGCACGGTGGGCTCGGCCGACGGCGTGCCGCCCTGGACCAGGCCGAAGCTGATGACGCCGAGGACCACGACGACGGCAGCCAGCTTGCCGAGCGTGGCTCGCGGCAGACGTGCCACCCTGCTTCCCCCGACCTGTCCGTTCGCGTTACCGTTCCCGGACCCCGCCCCGTCCCCCGTGGCCCCCTGCCCCGGGGTTTCCCGCGCCGGCGGCCCTGGCCTGGGCGCTGTGCGCGGAGCTCGATGAGCGGCGGCGTGCGCACCGCGGCTACGCGTGCGCGGCATCATCCGCCACTCCGCTATCCCCGGCGCCGCAAAGCACGGTCGACCTCTCTGGCAGCGTCCCTCTCAGCCAGGTCATGACGCTTGTCGTACGTGCGCTTGCCCCGTGCCAGCGCTAGCTCGACTTTGGCCCGTCCATCCTTGAAGTACAGCGAGAGCGGGACAATCGTCAAGCCCCGCTCGCGTGTCGCACTGGCCAGCCGATCGATCTCCTTGCGGTGCAGCAGTAGCTTACGGGTCCGGCGCGGCTCGTGGTTGGTCCACGTCCCCTGCGTGTATTCCGGGATGTGGACGCCGTGCAGCCAGGCCTCGCCGTCAGAGATCTGGGCGAACCCGTCGACGAGCGAGGCCCGGCCGGCGCGCAGCGACTTCACCTCGGTACCGGTCAGCACCAGCCCGGCCTCCAGCACATCATCGATGTGGTAGTCATGCCGCGCGCGCCGGTTCCGGGCGACGATCTTCGTGCCCTGTTCCGCAGTCACGGTCACACGCGCAGGTAGCGCCTGAGGGTGAGGAATGACGTGGCGCCGCACAGCAACAGGCCGATGACCATGGCGAGGATGACCACCTCGACCAGGTCCGTGGTGCTCAGCTGGATATTGAACGGGAAGTACTGTTGCAGCCCGTTCAGCCACAGCGATTTCACCGCGATCAGCAGCCCGCTGGCGACCAGCCATCCGATCAGTCCGGCGAACAGGCCCTCCATGAGGAAGGGCAGCTGGACGTAGAAGTTGGACGCACCGACCAGCCGCATGATGCTGGTCTCCCGGCGCCGGTTGAACGCCGACAGCCGGATCGTGTTGGCCACCAGCAGGATGGCCGCGATGATCAGGATGATCGCGATGATGACCACGGCGTTCCGCGCACCGTCCAGCAGCTTGTAGAACTTGTCCAGGATGGCGGAGTTCTGCTGGACCTGGTCGACCCCGGCCATGCCGCCCATGTTGGCCGCCAGCTCGGTGACGTCGGCCTCGGCGTTCTTGAGCCGGACCTCGATGGACGCGGGGATCTCGCCCGACTGGGTGTCCCGGACCAGGGTGGGGTTGTTGGCGAACTCCTGCCTGAACTGCTGGTAGGCCTCAGTCTGGTTGACGTACTGGAAGCCGGCGACCTGAGAGTTGGACTTCAGCTGTCCCTCGATGGCGTCGATCTCCGTCGCCGTGATCGGGCCGTTCTTGGTGCACGACGGCGTGACGCTGGTCTTGTTGCACAGGTACACCGACAGCTGCACCTTGGCCTGCCAGTAGTTCCTGGTGTTGTCGACCTGCTTGACGAACAGCAGGCCCGTGCCGAGCAGCGACAGGCTGATGGCTACGACGACGATCAACGCGATCGTCATGGTGAGGTTCCGCCGTAGGCCGATCCAGACCTCATGGAAGACGAACTGGGCGCGCATGTGGCTATTCCCTCGGGTAACCCGGCTAGCAGCCGGCTAGTAGGCCTGGCCGTAGACCCCGCGCGACTGGTCGCGCACCACCTTGCCGTATTCCAGCTCGATGACGCGCTTGCGCATGGAGTCCACGATGGCCGCATCGTGGGTGGCCATGACGACAGTGGTTCCAGTCCGGTTGATCCGGTCGAGGACCTTCATGATGCCGATGGAGGTCGCCGGGTCGATGTTTCCCGTCGGCTCGTCGGCCAGCAAGATCATCGGCCGGTTGACGAACGCCCGGGCCATCGCGACCCGCTGCTGCTCGCCACCGGACAGCTCGTCGGGCATCCGGTCCCGCTTACCCTCCAGCCCGACCAGGTCGATCACTTCGGGGACGACCTTGCGGATGAAGCGCCTCGGCTTGCCGATCACCTCAAGCGCGAACGCGATGTTCTGGTACACGTTCTTGCTCGGCAGCAGCCTGAAGTCCTGGAACACGCAGCCGATGCGGCGGCGCAGGTGAGGGACCTTCCAGTTGGTGAGCCGGGCCAGGTCCTTGCCCGCGACGTGGATCCGGCCATCGGTCGGCCGCTCTTCCTTGAGCACGAGCCGCAGGAAGGTCGACTTGCCCGAGCCCGAGGGCCCAACCAGGAAGACGAACTCGCCCTTTTCAACATCAAGCGTGACGTTCTCCAGAGCCGGGCGGCTCTGATTCGGGTACGCCTTAGTGACGTTATCGAAGTGGATCACTGGCCCATCACACGACTCGACGAGTTCTGACAGGCTTCGCCCGAAGG
>JBOHCO010000634.1:0-14269 GCA_050698895.1 Streptosporangiaceae bacterium | reverse complement strand
GGTCGTCGCCGTCGGCCTCGGCCAGCGCGGCGGTCAGGATGACCTCGCCGCGCCCGGCGGGCTCGGCCCAGCGGCGCTGCTGCTCCGGCGCGGCGAACCGGGCCAGCGCCCCGGCACCGAGCACGATCGAGGCCAGATAGGGGAGCGGGGCCACGGCCCGGCCGATCTCGGCCAGCACCGAGCAGTGCTCCAGCAGGCCCAGGCCCTCCCCGCCCAGCGCCTCGGGCAGCCCGGCGGCCAGCACCCCGGCCCCGGCCAGCTCGGCCCATCCCTCGGCGTCGAAGCCCTCAGCGTCGAAGCCCTCGGCCGGCGACCCGGCCGCGGCGCGCCGGTCCAGGATCTGCCGGGTCAGGCCGGCCAGCTCGTCCTGGGCCTCGGTGCGGGAAAAGTCCATCTCCACTCCTCCAGTGAATCGGCCAGTGAATCGGCCAGTGGATCGGCCAGTGGATCGGCCAGTGACTCGGCCAGCGGGCCGGCAACCCGCGTCTCAGCGGCGGTAGGGCAGCCCCAGGCCGGCCGCGGCCACGATGTCGCGCTGCACCTCGTTGGTGCCGCCGCCGAAGGTCAGGATCAGCGCCGAGCGCTGCAGCCGCTCGATGCGGCCCGCCAGCACTGCGCCCGGCGAGCCCTCGCGCACCGTGGCCGCGGGTCCCAGCACCTCCATCAGCAGCCGGTAGGCCTCGGTGGCCAGCTCCGTGCCGTAGACCTTGGTCGCCGACGCCGCGGCCGGGCTCAGCCCCTGCCCGGCCTGCGCCGCGATCCGCCAGTTCAGCAGCTTGAGCACGTCGGCCTTGGCGTGCACCCGGGCCAGGCTGAGCTGGACCCACTCCTGGTCGATGACGCGCTGCCCGCTGGCCAGCTTGGCCGCCGCCGCCCAGTCCCGGACCGCGGCCAGCGCCGACTGGATGGGCGCGGCCGAGGTCAGCGCGACCCGCTCGTGGTTGAGCTGGTTGGTGATCAGCGGCCAGCCCTGGTTCTCCTCGCCGACCAGCGCCGAGGCCGGCACCCGCACGTCGGCGTAGTAGGTCGCGCTGGTGGTCAGCCCGGCCATGGTCCGCACCGGGGTCCACGAGAAGCCCGCGGCGCTGGTCGGCACGATCAGGATCGACAGGCCCTTGTGCCTTGGCGCCTCCGGGTCGGTCCGGCAGGCCAGCCACACGTAGTCGGCGTACTGGATCAGGCTGGTCCACATCTTCTGGCCGCTGATGACGTAGCTGTCCCCGTCCCGGACCGCCCGGGTCCGCAGGCTGGCCAGGTCGGTGCCGGCCTCCGGCTCGGAGTAGCCGATCGAGAAGTGGATCTCGCCGCCGGCGATCCGCGGCAGGTAGAGCGCCTTCTGCTCGGCGGTGCCGTAGCGCATGATCGTCGGGCCGACGGTGTTGATGGTCAGGAACGGCACCGGCACCCCGGCCACCGCCGCCTCGTCGGTGAAGATCAGCTGATCCAGCATCGTGGCGTCGCGACCGCCGTACTCGGCCGGCCAGCTCAGCGCCAGCCAGCCGTCCCGGCCGAGCTGCCGGACCACCTCGCGGTAGGCTTGGCCCGCCCCGTAGTCGCCCTCGCCGGCGGCCAGCGCCTGGCGCACCTCCGGCGTCATCAGCCGGTCGAAATAGTCGCGCAGCTCCGTGCGGAGCTGCTCCTGCTCGGGCGTGTAGCTCAGGTCCATCCGTGCTCCGCTGCGAGGCTGCCGGTCACCGAGAAATACGGTAGAACGTGTTCTAATTAATTGTAGCCGAGGGGAGTACCGATGGCCGAGGCGTACCTGGTCGACGCCGTGCGCACGCCCGTCGGCCGCCGTGGCGGCGGGCTGGCCGGCGCGCACCCGGCTGACCTCGGCGGCCACGTGCTCACCGCGCTGCTGGACCGGGTCCGCGTCGATCCGCACGCCGTCGACGACGTCATCTTCGGCTGCGTGGACACCATCGGCCCGCAGGCGGGCGACATCGCCCGCACCGCGTGGCTGGCCGCCGGGCTGCCGCAGGAAGTGCCCGGCGTCACCGTGGACCGGCAGTGCGGCTCGTCCCAGCAGGCCGTGCACTTCGCCGCCCAGGCCGTGCTGAGCGGCACCGCCGACCTGGTCGTGGCGGGCGGGGTGCAGAGCATGAGCCAGATCCCGATCAGCGCGGCCATGCTGGCCGGGCAGGCCTACGGGTTCGAGGACCCGTTCCGCGGCTCGGACGGCTGGCGGGACCGGTACGGGACCCAGGAGATCTCGCAGTTCCGGTCGGCCGACCTGATCGCGGAGAAGTGGGACCTCGGCCGGGCCGAGCTGGAGCGGTTCGCGCTGGCCAGCCACCAGCGCGCGGCGCGGGCCACCGACGGCGGCCACTTCGCCGCCGAGATCGTCCCCTGGGCCGGGCTGTCCGCCGACGAGTGCCCGCGCCGGGACACCTCGGCAGCCAGGATGGCCGCGCTGGCCCCGCTGCGGCCCGGCGGCGTCATCACCGCCGCGCTGTCCAGCCAGGTGGCCGACGGCGCGGCCGCGCTGCTGGTCGCCTCGGCCCGCGGGGTCCGCGAGCACGGCCTGCGGCCGCGAGCCCGGATCCGCCACCTCAGCGCCCGCGGCGGCGACCCGGTGCTGATGCTCGCCGCGCCCATCGAGGCCACCGCGTACGCGCTGGCCAGGGCCGGGATGACGCTGGACCAGATCGACCTGGTGGAGATCAACGAGGCGTTCGCCTCGGTCGTGCTGGCCTGGCAGCGGGAGACCGGCGCGGACCTGGACCGGGTGAACGTCAGCGGCGGGGCCATCGCGCTCGGCCACCCGCTGGGCGCCACCGGCGCCCGGCTGCTGACCACCCTGGTCTACGGCCTGGAGCGCACCGGCGGCCGGTACGGCCTGCTGACCATGTGCGAGGGCGGCGGCCAGGCCAACGTCACCATCATCGAGCGCCTCTAACCTGATAACAGCAAGAAGCGCCCCCGCAGTCCGTGATAACAGCAAGAAGCGGCCCAGAGTCCGTGATAACAGCAAGAAGCGGTGCGCCGACGCTTGTGGGTGTCCCGTTGCATACCCCAGAAGGTACGCAACGGGACACCCACGAGACCTGGACCGTGCTGTCCCCGAAGTTGGCCACGTAGAACAGGCACGGCCGGTCACCGAGCCCCCGATGTCCCGGGAGTTAACTCTCGTCGCAGGCTCGGCGGGAACGCCGACCCGGGCCGGCGCGTTGGCCCGGGCGTGGGCTTCGTCTTCTTCATGACCATCCCCGGGCTCGCGCTGGGCCTGATCATGCTGGCCGCCCTGGACCGGCTCGGGCTGTGGGCGCACCAGCGCAGCGCGCTGCCCTGGCGTCGCGACGGTTGCCGGCCCGCCTCCTCGGGGAGCTTCGACGAGCTGCAGGCCGTGTTCTACTCCAGCCAGCGGCACACGATCGAGCGGCGCAGGCAGGAACTCGTGCACCGCGACGACGAGCAGGACGGCGCGCCGCCGCTGATCCGCGTCGACCTGGACCAGGGCCGGGCCGTGATCACCCGCCCGGCTGGCCGAGCCCGCCGAGCCCGCCCAGTCGGCTCAGGCACTCCTGCGCGTCGGCGGTGATCCGGGCGATCAGCTCCGCGCACGAGGGCAGGTCGTCGATCACCCCGGCCACCTGGCCCGAGGACATCAGGCCCAGGTCGGGCCGGCCGTCCACCATCGCCGCCCGCAGCAGCACCGGCGTGTTCGCCGCCATCAGCACCTGAGCCCAGCTCAGCCCGGTGTCCCGGCGCAGCGCCCGGCCCTGCCCGATCAGGTCCGGCCAGCTCAGCCCGGATACCGCCCGGAACGAGGCCGCCGCCCTGGCCGACCGGACCAGGCCCGACAGGCGCCCGGCCCGGGCCAGCCGCTCGGTCAGCCCGGTGCGCAGCACCCGGTGCGGCACCCCGTCCACCCGGTCGGTGACCAGCGTCCCGGTCACGTCGGCGGCCAGGTAGACCTGCTTGACCGCGTCGGCCACCGGGCTGTCGCTGGTCAGCAGGAACCGGGTGCCCATGGCCACCCCGGCCGCGCCGTAGGCCAGTGCGGCGGCCAGCCCGCGGCCGTCGAAGAACCCGCCCGCCGCTATCACCGGGATGTCCACCGCGTCCACCACCTGCGGGATCAGCAGGCTGGTCGGCACCGCTCCGGTGTGCCCGCCGCCCTCGCCGCCGGTGGCGATCACCGCGTCGATGCCCCAGGCCGCCGCCTTCTCGGCGTGCCGCCGCGCCCCCACCGAGGCGATGGTGATCACCCCGGCGTCGCGCAGCCGCGCGATCAGCTCCGGCCGCGGGGCCAGCGCGAACGAGGCCACCGGCACCCGCCCCGCGATGATCGTCTCGACCCGCTCGCCCGCGTCCGGGGCGTCGGCCCGCAGGTTCACCCCGAACGGGGCCGCCGTCCGGGCCCGGACCTCGGCGATCGCCGCGCGCAGCTCGGCCGGGCTCATGGTCGCCGAGGCGATCAGCCCGAGCCCGCCGGCCGCCGAGGCCGCCGCGGCCAGCCGCGCGCCCGCCACGTACCCCATCGCGGCCTGCACGACCGGGCAGGAGATCCCGAGCAGGTCGGTCAGCCGGGTCCGGATCACCCCAGCTCCCGCTCCCGCAGGCCGCCGGGGTCCAGCCGCTCCCGGATCAGCTCCAGCTCGTGCGCAGCCGGTCGCCGGGTTTCCGGCACGTCGGCGGGCACGGCCAGGTCGAAGCCGGTCAGCTCCTTTATTTCCTTAACAAGGCCGCCGGGGTGCACCGAGCGCAGCCGCATGCGGTGGTCCGGGGTGGCGAAGTCCAGCACGGCCCGGTTCGTCACCACGACGCGCAGTTCGTGGAAGCCGGCGCCGCGGCCGGCCAGCGTGGCCGCCCGGTCGTAGCCCACGCCGCACACCAGGTCCACGCGCTCGGTCAGCACCCGCGGCGAGTGCCGCGGCACCCAGTAGCTGACCGGGTCGTTGACGGTGTTGCCCGGCGCGCCGCGGACCCCGATGAGCTGGGCCTTCGGCCGGTCCCAGGGGCCGATGCAGGAGATGTTCTGGTTGCCGTAGCGGTCGAGCTGGGCCGCGCCCATCATCATGTGCCGCCGGCCGGTCGCGACCAGCCGCAGCACGTCCCGGTACGGCAGCCAGCCCTCGGTGGTCTCGCCGTCGGGCGCGATCAGCATCGCCTCGCCGTCGGTGACCAGCAGGTCGGGCGCGAACGTCAGCCGGGCCAGCCGCGCGCCCAGCGTCGGGATCAGCCCCATGGGGCTGGCCAGGATCGCCCCGTCGCCGCGCCAGGCCTCGGCGCAGGCGACGACGCACAGCTCGGCCAGGGTCCACTCTCCGCCTTTGCCGCCGGCAGGCGGCGCGGGGGGGATAGGGGGGTCGTCCCCCCTGGGCGGCACAGTCATGTGGGCTGCTCCTGACGGGCAGCGGCGCTGGCCGCGAACTCGGTGACGGCCTCCTGGTAGCCCGCCTCCCCGGCGGCGAGGTAGCGCTGGCTGAACGACGGCCAGGCGGCGGGGTCACCAGCGGCGGCGGCATAGTGTTCGAGGAAATTCTCGTCCCTGGCGTAGTCGGGCACACAGCTGGTGAAGTGGGCGCCGTTCGGGGTCTCGGTCACGCCGTGCACCATGGCCCGGTTGATCAGCAGGCTCTGCGGGGGGCCGGTCTCCAGCAGGGCGGCGGTGGGCACGATGCGCTCGCAGGACAGGTAGGCCCGGCCGGCGGCCAGGCAGAACAGGTCGTCGAAGTAGGGGTCGGGTCCCAGGTACTGGCCGTTGCCGCGATCGTCGGCCTGGTTCATGTGCACCAGCGCGACGTCCAGGGTCAGCGCGGGCACGGCGACCAGTTCCTCGCCGTCGGCGTAGGGGGAGCGGACGGTGTGCAGCTCGCGGTTGACGCGCAGCACGTCGGAGCCGAGGCCGGCCCGCATGGGCAGGAACGGCAGCCGCTGGGTCGCGGCCAGCAGGCCCCAGTGCATCATGCCCTCGTCCAGCTCGGTCAGCTCGATCGTGCCCCGCTGGCGGGCCTGCCGGAAGTGCGGCTCGAGCGCGATGGTGTCCAGCGACACGAAACCGCACACGACCCGGCGCACGCAGCCCGCCGCGATCAGCAGGCCGACGTCGGGGCCGCCGAAGCTGACCACGGTCAGGCCGGTCAGCCCGGCCCTGGCGATCGCCCGGACCAGCGCCATGGGCTTGCGGCGCGCGCCCCAGCCGCCGATCCCGATGGTCATGCCGGGCCGCAGCGCGGCGGCCACGTCGTCCGGGCTGAGCACGATGCCGGTCACTCCGGCCTGGCCCGGCCCGCGCCGTCGACGAAGGCCTGGCGGGCCTCGTCGCCGGCGCCCTCGAGGGTCAGCTCGTAGGTGAAGCCCTGCTCGTAGCGGTAGCTGCGGCGGACGTCGACCGGGTCGATGCCGTTCAGCGACTGCTTGGCCAGCCGGATGACGGCCGGGTTCTTGGCCGCGATCTCCCCGGCCACGGCCCGCGCCGCGTCGTGCAGCTCATCGGGCGGCACCACCCGCAGCACGCTGCCGAACGCCAGCAGCTGCTCGGCGGTGACCCGGGCGCAGGTGTAGACCATGGCCCGCATCAGGTGCTGGGGCACGAGCCGGGCCAGGTGGGTGGCGGCGCCCAGCGCGCCCTGGTCCACCTCGGGCAGGCCGAAGGTGGCGTCGGCGGATGCGATGACGATGTCGGCGTTGCCGGCCAGCCCGACGCCGCCGCCCAGGCAGAACCCCTGCACCGCGGCGATGACCGGGACCGCGCACTCGTACACGGCGGCGAACGCGGCGAAGCAGCCGCGGCTGGCCCCGACCAGCGCGTCGTGGCCCGGCGCGGCCTGCATCTCCTTGATGTCCACGCCGGCGCAGAAGCCGCGGCCCCTGGCGGCCAGGATCACGGCGCGCACGGCGGGGTCCGCTCCGGCCGCGGTCAGGGCCCGGGCCAGGTCGGCCCAGCCGCGCGCGGGCAGCGCGTTGACCGGCGGGAAGTCGATCACCACCTCAGCGATCCCGTCGCGGGCGCGCACCTCGATCCCGGATCTCGCGTCGCTGCCGGACATGGGTGTAGCCTCTCACATAACTAGAACGTGTTCTAGGTCCGGGGCCGGGAGCAGAGGAGCTGCGCTGTGGTCGCTTCGATCAAGCCGCACCAGGAAGAGGCGGGCCTGCGCGACGGGCTCCTGCTGATCGACGGCGAGTGGCGGCCGGCCAAGTCCGGCCAGACCTGGAGCCACCGCCACCCGGCCACGGCGGAGGAAGTGGCCTCGTTCCCGATCGCCGGGCCCGAGGACGTGGACGCGGCGGTGCGCGCGGCCCGGCGGGCGTTCGACGAGGGCCCCTGGCCGCGGGCCCGGGCGGCCGACCGGATCCGGGTGCTGCGGCGCACCGCCGACCTGGTCCGCGAGCACGGCGCCGAGCTGCTGGCGCTGCAGGCGCTGGACAACAGCGTGCCGCTCAGCTTCGGGTCGGTCTACGGGATGTCGGCGTCGATGGTGGCCGACGTGTTCGACCACCACGCGGGCTGGGTGGACAAGCTGGCGGGCGAGACGCTGCCGGCCTACCAGGGCGGCGACCACCTGGTCATGACGCTGCGCGAGCCGGTCGGCGTGGTCGGTGCGATAGTGCCGTGGAACGCGCCGCTGCTGCTGTCGGCGCAGAAGCTGGCCCCGGCGCTGGCCGCGGGGTGCACGATCGTGCTCAAGCCGTCGGAGTACGCGACGTTCTCGGTGCTGCGGCTGGTCGCGCTGATCGAGGAGGCCGGGCTGCCGCCGGGCGTGCTGAACGTCGTCACCGGGCCCGGCGAGCCGACCGGCGACGCGCTGATCAGCCACCCGATGATCAGCAAGCTCTCGTTCACCGGCAGCCGGGCGGTCGGTCGGTCGGTCGCAAGATCATGCACGCCGCGGCCGACGGGTTCAAGCGGGTCAGCCTGGAGCTAGGCGGCAAGAGCCCGGCGCTGGTGTTCGCCGACGCGGACGTGTCGACGGCGGCCGCCATCACCATGGGCACGGTGACGCTGGGCCTGTCCGGCCAGGTCTGCCTGGCCCAGACCCGGGCCCTGGTGCACCGCGACGTGGCCGACGAGTTCCTGGGCATGGCCCAGATGATCAGCGGCATGGTCAGCTACGGGAACCCGTTCGACCCGGCGGTCACCTCGTCGCCGCTGATCAACCCGCGGCAGCTGGACCGCGTGCTGGGCCTCGTCGCCCAGGGGCAGGCGGACGGGGCCCGGCTGGTCTCCGGCGGCACCAGGGCCGAGGGCGACCTGGCCGAGGGCAACTTCGTCACGCCGGCGCTGTTCACCGAGGTGTCGAACGAGATGAGCATCGCCAGGGAGGAGATCTTCGGGCCGGTGCTGTCGGTGATCCCGTTCACCGACGAGGAGGAGGCCATCCGGATCGCCAACGACACCCAGTACGGGCTGGCCGCCACGGTCTGGACCAGCGACATCAAGCGGGCGCTGCGGCTGACCAAGGCCATCAGGGCGGGCACGGTGGGCATCAACGGGTACCAGCTGGAGCCGCACGCGGCGTTCGGCGGCTACCAGCAGTCGGGCCTGGGCCGGGAGGGCGGCCGCCCGGCCATCGAGTCGTACACCGAGCTCAAGACGGTGATGGTGCCGTTCACCGACGAGATGATGTAGCCGGCCCGGTCGGCTCCCGCCCCGCCGCCCTCGCACGTCACCCCACGCCCCGTTTCATGATCCCGGAAATCCGTCCGCGAACCTCGCGGACGGATTGCCGGGATCATGAAGGCCGGCCGGATGGTCAGGTGGCCAGCAGCTTGGCGTGGTCCCAGGAGATGACGCGGGCCGGCTGCACCGCGAAGCCGACCCGCTTGCGGGCGGCCTGCGCGACGTAGTCCTTTGTTTGTGCTGGGTCTTCTGCTTGTCCTGGTGTGGCGCTCATGGCGGCGGCGATGGCGTGGCCGATCCGCCGGACGGCGTCCGGGTCCTCGATGCGCGCCGCGGTGCCCTGGACCTGGACGCCGCGCAGGTCGAAGTACGCCTCGCCGGTCTCCACCAGGCAGCTCACCCGCGGGTCGCGGGTCAGGTTCAGCGCTTTCTGCGAGGCGCGGTAGGTCCAGAACGTGATCTGGCCGTCCAGCACGGCGTAGTACATGGTGACCAGGTGCGGCATGCCCTCCGGGCCGATGGTGGCCAGCTGGAGCTTGCGCCCGGCGGCCAGGAAGTCCCCGACCTCAGTGTCCGTCATGGTGACCCGGTCACGCTGCTTCACGTTGCTCCTTGTTCACGTTGCTCCCCGCCGGCTCGCGGGGTCGATGGTCTCGGTGGCCAGGGCCATGGTGTCGCCGCAGAAGTATCCCGCCTCGCCGGGCGGTCCCGTGCTGCCGGCGAAGGCCGGGGCCAGGGCCCGGTGGACCGACTCCAGGGTCCACATGTCGTCCGCCGAGCCGGGCCCGGCGGCGTGGAAGACCTCGCGGATCCGGGGCGGCTCCAGGACCGCGGCCACCCCGCCGTGCACCACGAACACCTCGCCGTTGATCGCGGCCGCGGCCGGCCCGGCCAGGTAGGCCACCAGCGGCCCGACGTGCCGCGGGTCGAGCGGGTCCGCGGCGCCGGCCGGCGGCGGGCTCATCAGCTCCGCGGTCATGGCCGTGCGGGCCCGCGGGCAGATGGCGTTGGCGCGCACCCCGTACCGGGCGCAGCCCCGTGCGGTGCTCACGGTCAGCGCGACGATGCCGGCCTTGGCCGCCGCGTAGTTGGGCTGGCCCGCCCCGCCGAGCAGGTACGCCTCGGAGGAGGTGTTCACGATCCGGGCGTAGACCGGGCCGCCGGAGCGCTTGCTGGCCGCGCGCCAGTGCGCGGTGGCGAATCGCGTGGTCACGAAGTGGCCGCGCAGGTGGACCCGGATGACCTGGTCCCACTCCGGCTCGGACATGGAGAACACCATCCGGTCGCGGAGCACGCCCGCGTTGTTGACCAGGATGTCCAGGCCGCCGTAGGACTCCAGGGCGGCCGCCACCAGCCGCTCGCCGGTGGCCCAGTCGGCCACGTCGCCCGCCGCCACCACGGCCTGGCCGCCCGCCGCCTGGATCTGCTTGGCCGTGTCGTGCACCGCGTCGCCGGGCAGGTCGTTGAGCACCAGGCTGGCCCCGGCCGCGGCCAGCGCCAGCGCCTCGGCCCGGCCCAGCCCCTGGCCCGCCCCGGTCACGATCGCCGTCCGGCCGTCCAGGCTCAGCGTGCCGTCCATGGGTCTCCTCTCGGGATCAGCAGCCGGGTCAGTAGCCGGGGCCGCTGAGCACGCCGCCGTCGGCGACGAACTCGCTGCCGGTCGAGTACGACGAGTCGTCCGAGGCCAGGTAGGCCACCAGCCGCGAGATCTCCACCGGCTCCGCGAACCGGGCCAGCGGGATCGACCGCAGGAACGCCTCGCCGTCGGCGTGGTCCGGCTCGTCTGCCGCCTCCAGCACCATGCGGGTGAGCACGCCGCCGGGGTGCACCGAGTTGACCCGGATGCCGTAGGGGCTCAGCTCGCGCGCGGCCGCCTTGGTCATGCCGCGGACGGCGAACTTGCTCGCGGTGTAGGCCGACAGCCCGGCCGTCCCGGTGAAGCCCTCGATGGAGGAGATGTTCACGACCGACCCGCCGCCCGCCGCGGTCATCGGCTCGATCACCGCCTTCATGCCCAGCCAGCAGCCCACCGCGTTGATGTCCAGGATGCGCCGGAACTCGGCCAGCGGCATGTCCGCGATCTTGCCGAACTTCAGCACGCCCGCGTTGTTGACCAGCACGTCCAGCCGGCCGAAGGCCTCCGTCGCGATGGCTACCGCCGTCGCCCAGTCCGCCTCGCTGGTCACGTCCTGGTGCACGAACCGGCACCGGTCCGGGCCCAGCCCGGCGGCCACGGCCGTGCCCCGGTCGTCGAGCACGTCGCCGATGACGACCCTGGCCCCCTCCGCCGCCAGGTGCCGCGCGTGCGACTTGCCCATGCCCCTGGCGCCCCCGGTGATCAGCGCGACCTTGCCGTCCAGCCGGCCCACGGCCACCTCCGGTCCCTGCGGTTCCCTACGGACAGAATAGAACCTGTTCTACTTCATCCGCAGCAGCCGAGCCAGGGCGTTATCGCCTGGGGCAGTGTCTTCCGGAGCCATCTGGCGTCGTCCGGCGTCATCCGGCAGGTGATCATCCGCGACGGAGGCGTCGCGGGCGCCTGGAACCGCGGTGTCTGGGCGGGTGCCGGGAGCGGGATTCGAACCCGCACGCCCTCTCGGACAGATGCTTTTGAGGCATCCGCGTCTGCCGTTCCGCCATCCCGGCATTTGTCCAGACAATAGACCGCTTAGCTGGCGCGAAGTACGCCAGGATCCTACCGGCTGACGGCCGGTCTGTGACGTCCGGCGCAGCCGCCGGGGGAGTGCGGCGGGGCGGCCGGGGGAGTGCGGCGGGCCGGCCGGGGGAGTGCGGCGGAGCGGCGGACGGGCCGGCTTCGGTAATGTCAGCCCGAGAGCAAGACCCTGAGCGTGGTTATCGCCGAAGACGAGGCCCTCATCCGCCTGGACCTGAAAGAGATGCTGGAGGAGGAGGGGTACGTCGTGGCCGGCGAGGTCGGCGACGGCGCGGCCGCCGTCGACCTGGCCCAGAAACTCCGCCCGGACCTCGTCATCATGGACGTGAAGATGCCGGGCCTGGACGGCATCTCCGCCGCCGAGCAGATCTCCGCGCAGCGCCTCGCCCCGGTCGTGATCCTGACTGCGTTCTCCCAGCGCGACCTGGTCCGCCGGGCCAGCGACGCCGGCGCCCTGGCCTACCTGATCAAGCCGTTCACCAAGGCCGACCTGGTGCCGGCCATCGAGGTCGCGGTGAGCCGGTTCCAGGAGATCTCGGCCCTCGACTCCGAGGTGACCAGCCTGCGGGAGCGCCTGGAGGTGCGCAAGCTCCTGGACCGGGCCAAGGGCCTGCTCCAGGCCGAGCGCGGCATCACCGAGGCCGAGGCGTTCCGCTGGCTCCAGAAGACCTCCATGGACCGCCGCCTGACCATGAAGGCCGTGGCCGAGGAGGTCCTGGCCGCGGCGGCCAAGCCGGCCGACCCGGCTAAGCCCGCCGACCCGGCCAAGCCCGCCGACCCGGCCAAGCCCGCCGACCAGGCTAAGCCCGCCGACCCGGCCGACCCGGCTGCCCCCGCCGACTCACCCAGGCCCGACCAGCCCTCCTGACCCGCGCACCCGACGACCAGCCCTCCTGACCCGCGCACCCGACGCCCAAGCTCGTGGATGTCCCGTTGGTGGCACCGGGGCAACAGGCACCGGGGTGTTATCAACGGGACATCCACGACCGGTGTGCGGCAGCCACGACCGGTGTGAGGCAGCCACGACCGGTGTGCGGCAGCGTGAGCCAGGCCGGACGATCTCGTGTGTCCCGACGGCCCCGTCCGCCCCTGCGGCCCCGTTCGCCCCGCGCCGAGCCGGCCCGGCTCCCCGGGCCGGCCGCTCCTGATGGCCGTCTCCATGATCGCGGAAGACGGTCAGCGATAGTCGCGGACGGATTTCCGGGATCATGAACCGTGCGTTCCGGCCCGGCCGCAGCACGCGATCCGGCTGCCCGTAACCCCAGCCCCATCCCCGGCCCCATCCCCATCCCCGGCCCTGCTTGACGGCGCACATCGACAGCGACGCCAGGGTTGTTACCAACGGGACATCCACAGCTGGCCGCCCTCTGGGTGTGCCGTTGCGGGCTGGTGATCTGAGTGCAAGCGGGCGGGCCGGGGGCACAACCCCCGATGCCGCCCCGGCTCCGGCCGCCTGCTGCCGCCGTCACTGGCGCGGATAGCGCCTGGTGACCGGCGGTCGTGAGCCCGGCAAATACCTTTGGTGCCATGCCGGCCTTCCCCGGACCGGCACGTTCTCTACTCGGCCGCGCCGGGCTCTGCGTCCAACGGTAGCGACGCCCGGCGGTGCCGCGCAAAGACATGGCGAGACGTCGGCCGGTATGGGCTAAACGTCCCCCGGCGGCGCCGGCGAGTCGCGCTGACGGCCGGGGACTGCGTCCCGGAGCAGGCAGCTCAGCCGGGCCGTGCAGACCCGCCGGCCCTGCTCGTCGGTGATCACGATGTCGTGCGTGGCCATCGTGCTGCCGCCGTGCACCATCGTGGCCACCGCCGTGACCAGCCCCGATGACGCCGAACGGTGGTGCGTGGCGTTGATCTCGATGCCGACCGTGATCTTGCCAGGACCGGCGTGCAGCGCGGCCGCCAGCGAGCCGACGGTCTCCGCCAGCACGCACGAGGCGCCGCCGTGCAGCAGGCCGTAAGGCTGGGTGTTGCCGGCCACGGGCATGGTGGCCACCGAGCGCTGGGCCGACGCCTCGATGATCTTGATGCCCATGCGGCTGGTCAGCGACTCGGTATCCGAGCCGAACGAGGCCGCCAGCCGCCGCGCATTCTCCACCGGGTCCTGACCGAGGCCGGCCAGATCAGTCAGCCGCCCCGCCCCATCGGCCCGCCCCGTTCCGTCGGCGTGCGCCGGGCCGCCGGGCCGCGCCGGGCCGCCTGGGCCAGCCTGGCCTGCTGGGTCGTTCTGGTCCTGCTCCTGGCGCAACCTGCCCACCTCCGCGAGGCAGCCTCGACGCCGCCCGCAGCCTGGCCGCCCCGGGCCCGCCGCCAGCGGGAGTCCCCGAGCGCGGCCCCCCATGATCGTGACCGTTTTGCCGCGGCATCCTGCGGTCAATCGGTCTGGATCATGGTCATGCGGGCTCGCCGAGGGGCGCGAAGGCGCGCTGAGGCCGCGTCGACGCCTGGCCGGGTCCCGCCGGGGTTGTCTGAGGCCGGCGGGGCCGCAGTGGCTGGCGGTCGAGCCTGGGCGGGTCCCGCCGGGGTTGTCCGAGGCCGGCGGCCCCGCCGTGGCTGGCGGTCGAGGCCCGGCGGGGTCCGCGCCGGAAGTTGCCTGACGCCGGTGAGGCCGCAGCGGCTGGCGGTCAGTGCCTGGCGGTCAGTGCCTGGCCAGGCCCCTGCCGGCAGTTGTCCGGGGCCGGTGAGGCCGCAGCGGCTGACTAGCGGGGCAGGGGCCGGAGCGCCTGCTGTGCCCGGAAGTGAGTCACGCGCCAGCGTGACGGTCCGGGCGAAAGTGAGTCACAGAAGTCAATCTGCCTCCCACAGACCACATCAGCTTCGTTGGGAACTTTGATTACTTTTCTCGCCAACAGGGGTGACTTATCCGTTGTTAACGTAAACAATTTGGCGAGTGAGTTCCGGTGGACAGCGACCGGAATGCTGCGACAAGCAGGAGGCTCGATGAGGTACCTCAGGTCGTGCACGAGGATTAGCTGGGCCACGCGAATCGGCGCGGCGGCCGTTCTGACGGTCGGTTTAGCGGCTTC
>JBOHCO010000633.1:0-2179 GCA_050698895.1 Streptosporangiaceae bacterium | reverse complement strand
CGCAGTCGCCCGCCGATGAGCACGTCACCGTGGCCACGGTGGGCCCGCCGAACAGGGGATTGTCGCCCTTGACGCGCTTGATGCCAGGGACGTTCTCCGGCTTACCCCACCGGCCGTTCTTCTCGGCAATCACGACCGGCCCGGTGGTCGAGTTCCCGCCGCCGGCGCAGTTGCCGCCCGACCAGCACGACAGCGAGTTGATGGCCACCCCGAGCCTGGTGACGCGGCCCCACCGGCCATGCATCTCCCTCACCACGTAGGAGTCCTCGGTGGCGCTATTGGGCTCGTAGGTGCCGTAGATGAAGCAGTTGCCCGCCGACGGGCACGAGATCTGGTCCCCGATGAAGGTGTCGGGAATGCCGCGGAGCTTCTTCGGCTTCCCCCACCGCCCGTTCTCCTTCGCGGCGACGAACGGCTGCGGGAAATCGTTCCCGCCCGACTGCCCCGTGTACATCCCGGCGGCGGCGCAGTTGCCCGCCGACGCGCACGACACCGACTCGACCCGGGCGTCATGGCCGGAGTTGAGGGACGCCAGGCCCGGCAGCGGCCCGGCCTTGCCCCAGGTGCCGTTCTTCTCGGCGACGACGAATGCCTGAGTGCGGAACGCGGCGTCGGTGTACCAACCGCCGGCCGTGCAGTTGCCCGCTGAGGCGCACGACAGCGCGAAAATCCTCGCCGACCCGCGGGAGGCGGCCGCCGGGGTGTTCGTCACCCCGGCCAGGCCGGACCCCGCCGTCAGCACCGAGCAGGAAACGGCCACCGCGGCAGCCATCACCACCATTGCCACGCGAGACCGCATCGTTGCTCCCCCCGCCGACGTTCGTACCGCCGCCCTTTTACCGGGACAAGATCGGTACGGATGCTGCCACTAATCACATCCTGGCATGACTATTCGCCCGGATGCCGCTCGCGGCCAGGGGCGCAGCGGAATAGGAGTTCCGTGGCCCGAGCCGGACACCAGCCGGGGAGCGGCGGCAGCGTAGCGCTAGCGCCGGGTCCCGGTCAGGGTCGCGGCGGGACCGTCGGCTAGGTCAGCGTGGCTTTCAGTGTCCAGAACTGATTGTTGCACTTGCCCTGATACGCGAATATGACGACCGCCGCGCCATTGGCTGTCCTGCCCCCGGCTACTCCGACGACTTTGCCAGACGCGAGGTTGACCACCGGCGCCGCGGCGCCGCAGACTACGCCCTTAACGGTGTTGTTCCAGTACTGGTTATTGTTGGCACTGTTGCACGCCTGGCCGATGAGCCGCGCTTTCGAGACACTCAGGCACTGACCCTTCGCATTCTTGAGCTGCGCGTAGGAGTTGCCCTTGACGGTCTTAGCGGCGATCACCTGCCACGCCTGATCGTTCACGAACGTGCAGGTGTAGATCCCGGCCCTGCCGCCGGCGCGGCCGGCAGTCCCGACCGGCTAAAGCACCGTCCGTTTCATGATCGCGGAAATCGGTCAGCGATATTCGCTGACCGCTTTCCGCGATCATGAATCCACGCATACCGGCCCGTTAGCGGATCAGGGTTGCAGCGGCACCCAGGTGCCGTGCTCGGGGGCCCGCAGGCGCGCGGCCAGGCCGGCCTCGTCGAAGGCCCGCTGGAGATCGTCGCGGTTCTCCGAGAGGTCCTGGTCGCGACCGCGGGCTGGCCCGGTCGATGGCCGACCTGGCCGGGCTCGGGGAGGATCACAGCTCGATGCGGGAGCCGGAGGAGCGGGTCCGGCTAGCCGGGGTGCTGCGGCAGATGTCGGCCGCGGTCAAGGACTGCGGCCGCCTGGTGACTCACTACGACCCGATCGGCCGGGAGCTGGCGGAATCGGACCTGCGCGAGCACCTGGACGCGGCGCGGGACGGCCAGGACCGGCTGAGCCTGGTGCTGGCCTCCGACCCGGCGCAGCGGCCGGTGGGCTGGCCGCTGCGCGGCGAGCTGGTCAGCCACATCGACCGGCTCCGGCATCAGCTGGAGCCCGGCAGCGCGGTCCGGTCCCGGCCCGAGGGCGTGCGGTCCTGGCGGGCCCCGCCGCTGGTCAGCCGCCTGCAGCAGCGGCTGCCCACCCAGAGCCGGAAGTGAGCTAGCCGCCCGGCGGCCAGGCGGCGGAGGCAGCCGCCAGGACGGCCTGGGCCCGTTCACCGAATCTCCACCGGATCAGCGCCGTCGGGCGTGAGCATCGCGGGCTGGTGGCTGGC
>JBOHCO010000632.1:0-8497 GCA_050698895.1 Streptosporangiaceae bacterium | reverse complement strand
GTTGCGCGACGGTCAGGCCGCGGTACTCGGTCAGCACGGCGCCCGACGACGCCTGGAACGCTTGCGTCAGCTCGGCGACTGCGGCGACTTTTTCCGCGTTCGCCATGGGCCTCCCTTCCGTTCCGGGGCCTCGCCGCGCGAGGTGTACCCCGGAGATATCGACCACGTCGGAGACGTACTACGAAGGGATCCGCACATGCGAACGCCCCGTGCGCAGGCGCGACGGGGCGTGGATCACGAACGGGCTCAAGGCCGCGTCCCTGGTCTCAGTCTCGGTCACCTGCGTGGGCCGCCCGGAATGCGGGCCTTCGGCCACCGTGCTCGGCGCACGGCGACAGCCGACGGTCTGTGGCTAGAAACAAGAATACAGCAGTTGGAAAACAGAATGTCCCGCGGACCTCAGGAGGCCAGCGGGACATCCGGTCGTGCTAGGCGGTGCCGGGGCGGAGCTAGGCCGAGGCCGTCTCCATGTCGTCGGCCAGGCCGCGGGTGATGCTCGGGTCCACCGGGACGCCGGGGCCCATCGTCGTGGTCAGCGTGATCTTCCTCAGGTACCGGCCCTTGGCCGCGGCCGGCTTGAGCCGGATGACCTCGTCCAGGGCGGCGGCGTAGTTCTCCACCAGGGCCCGGTCGTTGAAGGACGCCTTGCCGATGATGAAGTGCAGGTTCCCGTGCCGGTCGACCCGGAACTCGATCTTGCCGCCCTTGATCTCGCTGACCGCCTTGGCCACGTCGACGGTGACCGTGCCGGTCTTGGGGTTGGGCATGAGGCCGCGCGGGCCGAGGACCCGGCCCAGCCGACCGACCTTGCCCATCATGTCCGGGGTGGCGACCACGGCGTCGAAGTCCAGGAACCCGCCCTGGATCCGCTCGATGAGGTCGTCCGAGCCCACGTAGTCAGCGCCGGCCGCCTCGGCCTGCGCGGCCCGCTCGCCGGCCGCGAAGACCAGGACGCGGGCGATCTTGCCGGTGCCGTGCGGCAGGTTCACCGTGCCGCGGACCATCTGGTCGGCCTTGCGCGGGTCCACGCCGAGCCGGAGGGCCACCTCGACGGTGGGGTCGAACTTCGTGGTTGAGGTCTTCCGGGCCAGCTCCACGGCCTCGACGGGCGTGTAGAGCCGCTCAGCGTTGATGAGCTCATCGGCCTTGCGATAGGCCTTGCTGCGCTTCACGTGCTTTCTCCTTGTGTCGTGCGGAGGTCGTGGTCGTCGGGCCAGCGCCTGGCCCTGCCACTAACTGCCGGCCTGTTCGCGTGCTTGTCGCCAGTTCGCCTGCTCGCCTGCTCGCGGCGTCAGCCCTCGATGGTGATGCCCATCGAGCGCGCGGTACCGGCGATGATCTTCTCCGCGGCCTCGATGTCGTTGGCGTTCAGGTCGGGCATCTTGACCTGGGCGATGTCCCGGACCTGGGCCTTGGTCATGCGGCCCACCTTGGTCCGGTGCGGCTCGCCGCTGCCCTTCTCGACCCCGGCCGCCTTCTTGATCAGCTCGGGCGCCGGCGGCGTCTTGGTGATGAAGGTGAACGACCGGTCCTCGTAGATGGTGATCTCGACCGGGATGACGTTGCCGCGCTGGGTGTCCGTGGCGGCGTTGTACTGCTTGACGAAATCCATGATGTTGACGCCGTGCGGGCCGAGCGCGGTGCCGACCGGCGGCGCCGGGGTGGCCTGGCCAGCGTTCAGCTGGACCTTGACGAGCGCGGCGACCTTCTTCTTCCTCGGAGCCATCGAACCTGAGTCCTTTTCTTCTTGCTAGATCTTGCTGACCTGGTCGAACGAGAGCTCCACCGGAGTCTCCCGGCCGAAGATCGAGACCAGCACCTTGAGCTTCTGGGTATCGGGGTTGATCTCGTTGACCGTCGCCGGCAGCGTCGCGAACGGACCGTCCATTACGGTAACGGACTGGCCGACCTCGAAGTCCACCGCGGCGGCCCGCATGGTCTCGGCCTTCTTGGCCGCCTTCTCCTCCGGGACCGGGGCCAGCAGGTTGGCCACCTCGTCCAGGCTCAGCGGCGACGGCTTGCTGGACAGCCCGACGAAGCCGGTCACGCCGGGCGTGTTCCGCACCGCGGCCCAGGACTCGTCGGTCAGGTCCATCCGGACCAGGATGTAGCCGGGCAGCACCTTCTCCTGCACCTGCTGCCGCTTGCCGCCCTTGATCTCCACGACCTCGTGGGTCGGCACCTCGATCTGGAAGATGTAGTCCTCCATGTTGAGGGACTGCGTGCGGCTCTCCAGGTTGGTCCGGACCCGGTTCTCGTAGCCCGCGTAGGAGTGCACCACGTACCAGTCGCCCGGCAGCATCCGCAGCTCGGCCTTGAACTCGACGACCGGGTCGACGTCCTCATCCTCATCCTCATCGGCCTCGTCCGCGCCGGCCTCCGCGGCCTCGCTGGCCTCGCTGGCCTCGGCGGACTCGGCGGCTTCCGTGGCCTCCGCGGCCGGTGCCTCCGGGGTCACCTCGGCCGTCTCGGCCTGGACGTCGCCTTCGGCCTCCGCATCGGCTACGGCCTCAGCGCCGGCGACTGAGAAGGCATCGTCGGAGAGGGCGTCGTCGGAGGATCCGGTGGCGTCGGCCGGCATGCCTAGACCGCCCGGCTCCCCCAGCGCGGCATCGGCGGACTGCTCAGCCGACTGTTCCCCAGCATGCAGTTCGGACTCGGACACGGTTACTCTTCTCTCCAGTACTCTTCCTG
The DNA here is from genome assembly GCA_050698895.1 of Streptosporangiaceae bacterium. Classification (GTDB taxonomy): domain Bacteria; phylum Actinomycetota; class Actinomycetes; order Streptosporangiales; family Streptosporangiaceae; genus DASUBV01. Next base: position 5,803 of record JBOHCO010000632.1, on the reverse strand, counting down.
CACGGCAATCCCTGGCGGTACCAGCCAGGGCCGTGCCGGCTAGCGCGGTGCCAGCCAGTGCGGTGCCAGCCAATCCGCAGCCAGCCAGTGCGGTTCCCACATCCCCCGGTCCTGATGACTCCGGCCACCAGCCCCGAACAGACGGGCACCCTAGCGGCAGGCCCCCGGCGGCGGCCCCCCGTACCAGCCCGGCTCGGCCAGCTTCCGCCTCAACCGAAGACGGCCAGCACCAGCTTCGTGAACCCGTAGTCCAGGCTCGTGATGATCGCCACCATGACCAGGATGAAGACCAGCGCGACGGTGGTGTAGGTGACCAGCTCCCTGCGGGTCGGCCAGACCACCTTCCGCAGTTCCTGGATCACCTCCCGCACGAACCGTGCCGGGGTAACCCGGTCCTGCTTGGCCGGGCGGCCCGGCTTTGCGGCCCTCTCCGGGGCCGGGCCACGTGTCTGAGTCGCCATGTCCTCACCTGAGCAACGATCGTCATGCCGGCTGGCGCCGCCATCTTCCCGTGAGGTTCACGGGCCACACTCGCAGGGCAGGAGGGACTCGAACCCCCAACCGCCGGTTTTGGAGACCGGGACTCTAGCCAATTGAGCTACTGCCCTGTGTTCGCTAACTCTGTTGTTCGCTAACTCTGTGCCAGCCTGTGCGCCCCTCAGTAGCAAGGCACGCACCGACCACCCAGTGGGTTAGCACTGGATACGTAAGTCTACGATGCCCGGCGGCCCCCGTCGAACCGATCGGCATAGTGCCGCATCCGCCCTGTTCACGATCATCAGCGGGATCATCAGCGGGTCGCTCAGGGCGTGGTCAGACGCCGCCGGGGGCTCCGGGGATGCAACGATAGGGGCCATGGCATCCGCACAGAACAGGATCTCAGCCCGGGTCTCGGCGATCACCGAGTCAGCCACGCTTGCCGTTGACGCCAAGGCCAAGGCGCTCAAGGCCGCGGGCCGGCCCGTCATCGGCTTCGGAGCGGGCGAGCCCGACTTCCCGACGCCCGATTACATCGTCGAGGCCGCGGCTCGCGCCTGTGCCGTGCCCAGGTACCAGAAATACACCCCGGCCGCCGGCCTGCCCGAGCTGCGCGAGGCCGTGGCGGCCAAGACCGCGCGGGACAGCGGCTTCGGCGTCGAGCCGGCCCAGGTGCTGATCACCAACGGCGGCAAGCAGGCCGTCTACCAGACCTTCGCCACCCTGCTCGACCCCGGCGACCAGGTCCTCATGCCCACCCCGTACTGGACCACCTACCCGGAGTCCATCGCGCTGGCGGGCGGGGTCCCGGTGCCCGTGATGACCGACGAGAGCACCGGCTACCTGGTCAGCGTCGAGCAGCTGGAAGCGGCCCGCACCGACCGGACCAAGATCCTGCTGTTCGTCTCGCCGTCCAACCCCACCGGGGCCGTCTACCCGCCCGAGCTGGTGGCCGAGATCGGCCGCTGGGCCGCCGAGCACGGCCTGTGGGTGGTCACCGACGAGATCTACGAGCACCTGGTCTACGGCGACGCCCGGTTCGTCTCCATGCCCGTGGTCGCCCCGGAGATCACCGACCGCTGCGTCGTGCTGAACGGGGTGGCCAAGACCTATGCCATGACCGGCTGGCGGGTCGGCTGGATGATCGGCCCGGCCGACGTGATCAAGGCCGCGGCCAACCTGCAGTCCCACGCCACCTCCAACGTCTGCAACGTCGCCCAGGCCGCCGCGCTGACCGCCGTCTCCGGCGACCTGACCGCCGTCGCGACCATGCGGGCCGCCTTCGACCGCCGGCGGCAGCTCATGACCGCCATGCTCAACGAGGTGCCCGGCGTCCTGTGCCCGCTGCCCGAGGGCGCGTTCTACTGCTACCCCTCCGTCAAGGGCATCCTCGGCCGCGAACTGGCCGGGCGGCGGCCCGCCACCAGCAGCGAGCTGGCCGAGCTGCTGCTCGACGAGGCCGACGTCGCGGTGGTCCCCGGCGAGGCCTTCGGCACCAACGGGTACTTCCGGCTGTCGTGCGCGCTCGGCGACGCCGACCTGGAGGAAGGCGTGGGGCGGCTGGCCAAGCTGCTCAGCGAGGCGCGTTAGGAGCGGACCGTTATGGGCCGGACGGTAGTGGGCCGGACGGTAGTGGGCCGGACCGTCATGGGCCGGACCGTCTTGGGCCGGGTAGTGCGCCGCATTATCAGCGAGGTGCCACACTTAGCCGATGGCTAGGCCGCTCGCCGCGCTGCCCAAGGCGCACCTGCACCTGCACTTCACCGGCTCCATGCGGCATGCCACGCTGGTCGAGCTGGCCGCCGACCACCGGATCCACCTGCCCGAGGCCCTGGTCTCCGAGTGGCCGCCCCGGCTCAGCGCGGCCGACCGGCGCGGTTGGTTCCGGTTCCAGCGGCTGTATGACACCGCCCGGTCCGTCGTGCGCACCGAGGCCGACGTCCGCCGCCTGCTCGCCGAGGCGGCGGAGGACGAGCGTGCCGACGGCTCCCGCTGGCTGGAGATCCAGGTCGATCCCTCCGGCTACGCCCACCGGTTCGGCGGGCTGACCTCCATGCTCGAGTTGGTGCTCGACGCCGCCGCCCGGGCCAGCGCCGCCACCGGCGTCGGCATCGGCGTCATCGTGGCCGCCAACCGCACCAGGCACCCCCTCGAGGCGCGCACCCTGGCCCGGCTTGCCGGCCAGTTCGCCGGCCACGGCGTCACCGGGTTCGGGCTCAGCAACGATGAGCGGCGCGGCGCCATCGCCGACTTCGTCCCCGCCTTCCGGATCGCCCGCCGGGCCGGCCTGCGCTCCGTCCCGCACGGCGGCGAGCTCGTCGGCCCGGCCAGCGTGCTGGCCTGCCTCGATGACCTGCACGCCGACCGCATCGGGCACGGCGTGGCCGCCGCGGGCGACCCCGCGCTCATGGCCCGCCTCGCCGCCCTGGGCACCACGCTGGAGGTCTGCCCGGCCTCCAACGTCGCCCTCGGCGTCGCCGCCACCCAGGCCGACGTCCCGCTGGCCCGGCTCTACGAGGCTGGCGTGTCCATCGCCCTCGGCGCCGACGATCCGCTGCTGTTCGGCCCCCGCCTCACCCCCCAGTACGAGATCGCCCGGCACAGCCACCACCTGACCGACGGACAGCTCGCCGACCTGGCCCGGATGTCGGTCACCGGATCGGCCGCGCCCGATGAGCTCCGCGCCGAGATGCTGGCCGGCATCGACGCCTGGCTGGCCGGCGGCGACCAGGACCCCGCGGCCCGGCCCCGGACCGTCACGGCCTGAGGGTTCCGGGCGTAACCGCCGTCAGAGGGCCACCCCGACCAGCACCGGCTCGTTGGAAAGATTGATCCCAAACTGGGCCCGGACGCCCGCCCTGATCTCCCTCGCCAACGCCAGCAGGTCCGCCGTAGTGGCTTCGCCGTGGTTGGTCAGCGCCAGCGTGTGCTTGGTTGAGATCCGGGCCGCGCCATGAGCCGGGTAGCCCTTGGTGAAGCCCGCCCGCTCGATCAGCCACGCCGCCGGGACCTTCACCGCTCCCTCGGCCGGCCCGCCGTCCGGCGGTGCCTCATCGGCCGGGAAATGCGGCACCGGCGCCTGCGACCCGAGCCGCTCGGCGGCCCGCCGACCGAGCTCCTCGAACTGAGCGGCGCTCACGATCGGGTTGGTGAAGAACGAGCCCGCGCTCCGCGTGTCCGGGTCACCGGCCTCGAGCACCATCCCCTTGCCCCGGCGCAACGCCAGCACGGCGGACCGGGCCTCGTCCAGCGGCACCCGCCCGCCGACCTCGACGCCCAGCGTGCGGGCCAGCTCCGCGTACCTCACCGGCCGCGACAGCCCCCGACTCGGACCCGGATCAGCCGCCTGGCCAGCAACGTCCGGCTCCGCCTCGGCCCGCCGCCCTAGCCGGTCCGCCTCGGCCCGCACGGGCCGGTCCGCCTCGGCCCGCCCAGGCCGGGACGCCTCGGCCCGCGCGAGCCGGAACGTGACGCTCAGCACGACGAACCGGCCCGTCGCCAGCCCGGCCGCGGCCCGCTTGAGCATGCTCGTCCGGTACCCGAACTCACAGTCAGCCCGGCTCAGGCGGATGACCTCGTCGCGCTCGCGGTCAAACGCCCGCACCTCGGTGATCGTCTCGGATACATCCTGCCCGTAGGCACCGACATTCTGGATCGGCGTGGCGCCGGCCAGGCCAGGGATCCCGGACAGGCACTCCAGCCCGGCCAGCCCTTCGGCCACGCTCCACGCCACCAGCAAGTCCCAGGCCTCCCCCGCCGCCACCGTGACCAGCACGGACTCACCGTCCTCACCGCCCGCGCCGGGTGCGTCGTCCACGCCGGGCGGGCCGTCATCGACGATGATGCCCCGGCTGGCGACCTGAATGACGGTGCCGGGAAAGCCCTCGTCGGCGACGACCAGGTTGCTGCCGCCGCCCAGGATCAGGACGGGCGCCCCGGCCCGATCCGCCTGGCGAACCGCCGTGATGACCTGCTCGTCGTCACCGGCCGCAACGAATCGGCCGGCCGGGCCGCCCAGTCCCAGCGTCGTGTACGCACTGAGCGCGACGCGCTCGCCGACCATGGCCAATGCCGCTCCGCTCCCTCGCCTGAGTCGTGTCGTCGCGCCAGGCTGTCCCGCCAGGCCACTCCGGCCTGCCCGCCGACCCGGCCCTGACGATAGCCGACCATCCCCCGGCGCGATGCCTGATGAGCCCCCGGCGCGATGCCCGATTAGCGGCACCCCGTGGGCCGGCCCGAAGGTCGGCTCCGGCCGGCCGAGGCGTTCCGTCGCGCCGCCTGCGTCCGATGTGGCCAGGCCCCCAGTATTCCCACGTTTCCGCGGAAACGTTCGGCGCAAGTGCGTGACGCACATGCGTGAGACGTTTCCGCGGAAACGCCGGCCGGGCCACGCCAGCGAAGCAGTCAGGCCAGATGGGCAACGACGGTGTCGAAGGCGTTCTCGACGGCCGTGCGGGATTCATCGGTGTGATCGAGCACATCGAACGCGTGCTGGCCGTGCGGCACGTCGATAACCTCCACCCGGGCCTGGCTGGCGCGGGCGGCGGCGATGAACGCCTCGACCGTGTCCGCGATCGGCGGCCGCTCGCGGCCGACCCGAGTCAGCACGATCGGCAGAGTGCCGGCATCGCCGACCGCTTCGGCCGGGCGGAACCGCGGATCAACGGTCCAGTCCGGCAGCGGCGCCAGCAGCGGATAGCTGGCGGCGACACAGCGCAGCCAGTCCGGCGGTGCGCGCAGCCAGTCGGCCAGCAGCAGGCCGCCACCGGAGAAGAACCACAGGGCTATCCGGCCACGCCGCGGCTGGTCGCCAGCGATCCGTATCCCTGGTACACCGGCCAGTCGCGGGGCGACGGGCGCAGGTCAGCCGGAATCGGGCCGCCATGGACGAACACGATCGCGGGGCTGCGCTGCGCCGCCTGCGGCAGGTACAGGTCAGCGTGGCCGTGACGTTCCGCCTCGATGGATCCTGCGGGCAGCACGAACGGGCGGAGATGATCAGGAAGGGCCATTTCCCGAAGCCTACGCAGCCCCGTAGGGCTCAGGCTGCTTGACGCCCAGGGGACCGGAGCTCAGCACCCGCCTGAGCGCGGTGCTCGAGGTGATCTACCTGATCTTCAACGAAGGCTACGCGGCCACCTCCGGCCGGGACTGGCTGCGCGCCGAGCTGTGCGAAGACGCGCTGCGGCTGGCGCGCATCGTGGCCAGCCTGATGCCCGGCGAACCGGAGGCGCACGGGGTGGCCGCGCTGCTGGAACTGCAGGCCTCGCGCACCAGGGCCCGCAGCGATTCGGCGCGCGACCTCGTGCTGCTCGCCGATCAGGAC
>JBOHCO010000631.1:0-2525 GCA_050698895.1 Streptosporangiaceae bacterium | reverse complement strand
CCTGATCACCGGGTGGTCGGCGGCGCTGATCGTGACCGGTGCCGGGGCCGGGCGGATCGCCCTGGGCACCCTGCTCACCGCCGCGTTCGCCGGCCAGGTGGCGCCGTCGATCTGGTCCGCGTACCGGACCGCGCATCCCACCGGCATCTCGCGCGGCACCTGGCTGGGACGGAGCACCTCAGGACAGGGCACGTCAGGAGGCGGTGGCCGCGGCGGGGAGCCAGTCGCTCTCGCCCAGGGCCAGCGCGATGGCGCCCAGCGCGGTGGGCCGGGCGCCGAGCGCGCCGGGCACCACGTCGGGCGGCTCGTTGGGCGCGATGTTGCGGGCCAGCGCGGCCCGGATCGGGCCGAGGACCACCTCGCCCGCCTCGGCCATCGGCCCGACCACGATGACCCGCTGCGGCGCGAGCAGGTTGCACGCGGTGGCCAGCGCCCGGCCGACTAGGTCGGCGGCGTCGCTGACCACCCGGACCGCACCGGGGTCCCCGCCGGCCAGCAGGCCGAGCAGCGCGGTCACCGTGAGCGCGCCGTACTGCGGGGCCAGGGCGTCCAGGATGGCCGGGACGGCGGCGTAGCTGTCCAGGCAGCCGCGCTTGCCGCAGCGGCACAGCGGGCCGCGCTCGTCCACCGTGGTATGGCCGATCTCGCCCGCGCCGCCCGCCGCGCCGCGGACCAGGGTGCCGTTCACGAACAGCCCGCAGCCGATGCCGTTGTGGAACTTGATGGTGACGCAGTCGGTGCAGTCCTGGCCCGCGCCCCAGACGTGCTCGCCGAGCGCGGGTAGGTTGGAGTCGTTGTCGATGCTCACCGGCACGCCCAGCGCGGCCTCGATGTCGCGGCCGGTGACGCCGCGCCAGCCGGGCAGGATCGCCGACGGCTTGATCACGTCGGGGTGCTGGCGGACCGGGCCGGGCAGCGAGACGCCGGCGCCGATCAGAGTCGCGTGCGGCAGCCCGGCGGCGGCCAGCGCCTGGTCCAGCAGCCGCCGGGCGGCAGCCAGGCCGTCGGCGCTGGCGTGGTCCTCGGGCAGGTCGCACTCCCGCGAGCCGATCATGTTGTGGGCCAGGTCGCACAGCTCGACGCGCAGCCGCCGGAAGCCGAACTCGATGCCCGCCACGGTGCCGGCGCCGGGGTTGAGGGTCAGCCGCAGGCCGGGCCGCCCGGTCCGGGGCGGGTGCGCGGGCGGCTCGCCGGTGCCGACGATGAGGCCGTCGGCGGCCAGTTCCTGGACCACCGCGCTGATGGTGGAGGGGGACACGCGCACGTAGCGGGCCAGCTCGGCCCGGCTCATGGCCCCGCGCTCGCGCAGCGCCGTCAGCACGAGCGCACGGCTCGACCTGGGGGCGGGCTTGCTGGTCAGGACCCGCGGCTGCACATCAGTACTGTAGCAAGACGGGCGACTCATCCCCCATAGCAGCGTGCGTTAATGCGGATTCGAATTAACAGTTTATTCCTGTCCGGTACCAGTCTCAGATATTGACGTAACTCGGGCACCGGGGGAGAGTGCGGCCATCGGCGTGTCCCGCCTCAGCCGTCCCGCTCGCGCTGGAGGACCTCATGACCCCCGATCTGACTGTGTTGCTCGCCCCGCGCAAGCGCCCATCCCGCCGGGTCGTCACCGCGGCCGCCGCCGCGACCTCGTTAGTCATCGGCCTGACCGCGGCGGCCAGCCTGACCACCGCCGCCGCGGCCGCCCGGACCGGCAGTGCCGCCCGGAACCACGGCGCCGCCCAGGACCACAGCGCCGCCCAGGACCACAGCGCCGCCAGCTGCCCGTGGGTGCACTCCCGCGCGCCCGTCGGCGTCCGGGTCCGCCAGCTCATGCGGCGGATGACGCTGGCCGGCAAGCTGGCCATGGTCGACGGCGTCGGCTATGCCAACGGCACGTCCGGCTACGTCGGCCACCTCGCGGCCAGCCCGGCCCTGTGCATCCCCGCGCTGAACCTGGAGGACGGGCCGCAGGGCGTGGCCGACGGCGTGCCCGGCGTGACCCAGCTGCCCGCGCCGGTCTCGCTCGCCTCGGCCTGGGACCCGGCCCTGGACCGGGCCTACGGCACGGTGGTCGGCAGCGAGGAGCGCGGCAAGGGCGCCGACGTGAACCTGGGCCCGACCGTGAACATCGTCCGCGACCCGCGCTGGGGCCGGGCGTTCGAGAGCTACGGCGAGGACCCGTACCTGTCCGGCCAGACGGCGGTCTCCTTCATCGGCGGGGTGCAGAGCCAGGGCGTGATGTCCCAGGTCAAGCACTGGGCCGTGTACAACCAGGAGACCAACCGCAACACGGCCGCCGACGACGCGCTGATCAGCCGGCGGGCCATGCACGAGATCTACATGCCGCAGTTCCGGGCCGCCGTGACGCAGGGCCACGCGGCCTCGGTCATGTGCAGCTACTCGACCATCAACGGCCAGTACGCCTGCCAGAACCGCTACATCATGAACGTGCTCGACCGGGAGTGGCACTTCCCCGGCTTCGTGACCTCGGACTGGGGCGCGACCCACTCGACGGTGCCGTCGGCGCGGGCCGG
>JBOHCO010000630.1:0-2443 GCA_050698895.1 Streptosporangiaceae bacterium | reverse complement strand
TCCGATACCCGAACTCGCAGTCAGCCCGGCTCAGGCGGATGACCTCGTCGCGCTCGCGGTCAAACGCCCGCACCTCGGTAATCGTCTCGGATACATCCTGCCCGTAGGCACCGACATTCTGGATCGGCGTGGCGCCGGCCAGGCCAGGGATCCCGGACAGGCACTCCAGCCCCGCCAGCCCTTCGGCCACGCTCCACGCCACCAGCCGGTCCCAGGCCTCCCCCGCCGCCACCGTGACCAGCACGGACTCACCGTCCACGCCGTCCGCGCCGGGCGCGTCAACCGCGGCGGGCGTGGCGGGCGTGGCGTCAGCGACGGAGATGCCCCGGCTGGCGACCTTGATGACGGTGCCGGGAAAGCCCTCGTCGGCGACGACCAGGTTGCTGCCGCCGCCCAGGATCAGGACGGGCTCCCCGGCCCGATCCGCCTGGCGGACCGCCGTGATGACCTGCTCGTCGTCACCGACCGCAACGAATCGGCCGGCCGGGCCGCCCAGTCCCAGCGTCGTGTACGCACTGAGCGCGACGCGCTCGCCGACCATGGCCAATACCGCTCCGCTCCCTCGCCTGAGTCGTGTCGTCGCGCCAGGCTGTCCCGCCAGGCCACTCCGGCCTGCCCGCCGACCCGGCCCTGACGATAGCCGACCATCCCCCGGCGCGATGCCTGATGAGCGTCACCCCACGGCCTGCCCGAAGGTCGGCTCCGGCCGGCCGAGGCGTTCCGTCGCGCCGCCTGCGTCCGATGTGGCCAGGCCCCCAGTATTCCCACGTTTCCGCGGAAACCATCGCAAGTGCGTGACGCACATGCGTGAGACGTTTCCGCGGAAACGCCGGCCGGGCCACGCCAGCGAAGCAGTCAGGTCAGATGGGCAACGACGGTGTCGAAGGCGTTCTCGACGGCCGTGCGGGATTCGGCAGAGTGCCGGCATCGCCGACCGCTTCGGCCGGGCGGAACCGCGGATCAACGGTCCAGTCCGGCAGCGGCGCCAGCAGCGGATAGCTGGCGGCGACGCAGCGCAGCCAGTCCGGCGGTGCGCGCAGCCAGTCGGCCAGCAGCAGGCCGCCACCGGAGAAGAACCACAGGGCTATCCGGCCGGCGTCGATGCGAGGGTCCGCCCGCACGGCCTGCAGGGCCGCGGCGACGTCGGTGGCGGCCCGGGCATAGTCGCCTGTGTCATGCAGTCGGTGGTCAACCGTGACCCCGGCCACGCCGCGGCTGGTCGCCAGCGATGGATCCTGCGGGCAGCACGAACGGGCGGAGATGATCAGGAAGGGCCATTTCCCGAAGCCTACGCAGCCCCGTAGGGCTCAGGCTGCTTGACCAGAACGGCAACTCCCCGCGTGGTTCTGCGCGATGTCGATCCGGAGGGGGCCTCGTTCGAGGTGTAGATGAGGACCGAGAAACGGTCCTGCGGTACACCGATCGGAGGAACGAGCAATGCGCAAGGTGGTAGCAATCGAGAACATGACGCTAGACGGCTTCGTCGACTCACAGCAGGGCCTGGGATTTGAGTGGACGGCCCGGGGCTACAGTGACGAGGTCGACACGTTCGGCAACCAGCACGTCCGGGCCGACGTTGACACCGCGATGTACGGACGCCGGACGTTCCTGGGGATGCGGGACTTCTGGTCGAAGATGCCCGGGAACCCGGACGCTACGCCCGGCGAGCGTGCGCACGCCCAGTGGGTGAACAACGTCGAGAAGATCGTCTTCTCGACGACGCTGGACTCGGCCGGCTGGCACAATGCGCGGATTATCAACGGCGACACCGCGGCGCAGGTCGAGGCGCTGAAGGCCGGGCCCGGCGGCACCATGGCCGTGTATGCCAGCCCGAAGCTGGTCCACGCGTTCGCGGACATGGGCCTGGTGGACGAGTTCCGGATCGTGCTGCACCCGGTGACGATCGGCAGCGGCACGCCGCTGTTTCACGACCGGTCCGGGCTGAACCTGGACCTTCTCGAATCGAAGGTCTTCGACTCGGGCGCGGTCTACCTCCGCTACCGGCTTGCCTAGCAGAACGGATGCCGAGATGCGCTCTATGGTGCTGATCCGCCTGGACCCCACCAGAGCTCCCGCGGATGGTCCCGACCCGGCACTGGCGGAGGCGATGGGCAGGCTGATCGAGGAGATGACCAAGGCGGGCGTGCTGCTCGACACCGGGCTGCGCCCGATCGAGGAGGCCACCCGGATCCGGCTGTCGGGCGGCACCCAGACCCTGGTCGACGGCCCGTTCACCGAGTCCAAGGAGATCATCGGCGGGTACTGCCTGCTGCAGACCCGGTCGGCGGATGAGGCGGTGGAATGGGCATCGCGCTTCCTGCGGGCCCACGGCCCGGAGTGGGAGATGGAGGTCGAGATACGGCAGCTCGATGATTCGGCCTGAGCCGGAGCTCCGATGAGTAGTGAGCGGTCGCCCGAGGAGCGGGCCCGGCGGGCAGTCGAG
>JBOHCO010000629.1:0-5973 GCA_050698895.1 Streptosporangiaceae bacterium | reverse complement strand
CGGTGCCGGTGAGCGGGGCGCGGGCCAGGTCGCGGTCGTGGTCGCCGCCGTCGCGCAGCAGGGCGCGCAGCCGGCTGGCCTGGCCGGTGGCGGTGCTGGTGAGCTCGGCGCGGGCGCACAGCAGGATGCGCAGGGCCTCGCGGTCCCCGTCGGAGCGGGGGAAGGGGAGCCTGGTGGTGTCCAGCCGCAGGGCGGCCAGCACGGCCAGGTGCGCGTCGCCCGGGTCTGACTTGCCGCGGCCGCGCCGGGCGCGGCGGGCGGGCTGCTCGCACTCGGTCACGGTCAGCCCGGCCGCGGCGGCCGCGCGGGCCAGCCCGGCGCCGTAGCTGCGGGTTCCCTCGACCGAGATCACCAGACGCGGGCCGGGTGCGTGCTGAGCGGCCCAGGACAGCAGCTGGGCGTAGCCGGCGCTGGTGTTACGGACCTGGCAGGCGGCGATCACCGCGCCGCTGGGGCGGGCGATCTCAGCATGATGAGTGTCACGGTGGGTGTCGACACCGATGACGGCGTCGATGAGTGCGCGATGGTGATCAGGGCGGTCTCGCGGGGTTATGATCGCTGGGCTTTGGTGCGTGCGGGGATGGGCGCGAAGGTGATGCAGCGGCCGGTGTACGACGCTGCGAGCCGTGCCAGCGGTATCCGGTCGTGGTTCTGGCCCCAGGCGGAAGGGTCGCGGATGAGTATGTCCGGGCTGCCGTGTGCGGACTGGGTGGTGCCGCGGGCGACGACGAGGTGGCCGCCTTTGCGGCCGTCCTGGGGGAATTTCTCGGTGACGGAGATGATGACCGGGGCGGCGGTCAGGCGTGCGGGCAGGTCGTCTGCGGTGACGGGCTCGGCGGCTGCCGGTATGCCGAAGCTGGCGGCAAGGCGGGCGATCCCGGCGTGGAGCCAGCCCCGGTCGGTGAGGGCCGCCTCGCGGACGCCGGTCTTGACCAGCTCGGTCAGCGGCGGCGCGTCACCGAGGTAGGCCAGCAGGATCATTCGCAGCGCGGCCATCCCGCAGGCACGGTCGGACCATGCCGCGCGGTCGCCGAGCGAGGCGCCGCCGTGCGCCTCCCATTCGGCTGGGTCGATCCGCTGGCGGCACATGGGTACCTCGTGGAACCTGGACAACGGCGGGTGACCTCCCCCTGGTCTGGTGTCAGGGCTGGCTGTGCTGCACGGGCGGGCTGGTGAAGTCGGGCTCTGGCAGGGGCGCATCGTATCGCGGCCTGGTGAGGGCTTCCCGCAAGATGGCGGTCACCACATCGGCGTGCTGGAGTCCCAGCAGGCCGGCGGCGGTGATGAAGTTCGACTCATGCGACATGCCGGGCGTGGTGTTGACCTCCAGGGCGAAGACCGCGCCGTCGCCGGCCGCGATGAAATCGACCCGGGCCATGCCGTGGCAGCCCAGCCCGTCCCACAGCTTCCTGGCAGCGCTGTCCAGGGCCCTCGTGACCGGGGCGGGCAGGGCCGCTGCGGTGCAGGTGACGGTCCCTTCGCCAGCGGCGTCCAGTTTGGTGTCGGCGTCATAGAACTCCGCGTCGCGGACCTGGGTGGCCAGCGGCGGGAACACGACGCTGCCGCCGGGGAGTTCCAGGACGCCGACGGTGACCGCAAGGCCCGTCAGGTGATCCTCGATCAGCACGCCGGGCGGGTCGCCGGACTCAGCACCGCTGACCGCCGCGCTGAGATCTTCCTCGCGTCGGACCAGGCTCATGCCGACGCTCGATCCGCCCATCCGCGGTTTGACCATCACCGCCCGGCCGGGCCAGGCGGCGGCCGGGCCGGGCCAGGTCCGCCACGCCGGGGTGGGCACGGCGAGGGCTTCCATCAGGCGCTTGCACAAGATCTTGTCGGCCGCGATAGCGGACGCGGCGACGCCGCTGCCGCAGTAGGGCACGCGGAGGTAGTCCAGCATCCCTTGCAGCCGGCCGTCCTCGCCGAACGGGCCGTGCAGGTTCGGCAGGGCCACGTCGAAACGGGCCAGGTCCCGGATGAACGACGGCTGGCACGGGTCGAGAACCTCGTACCGGACGCCGAGCTGGGTGAGCGTCTGTGACAGCGCGGTGACTGATAGCTGCTCAGGCGGGCTCTTGCTGATATACAGCTGGTCCTCGGCGGAGAGCCCGCCGTTGATCACCGCGACGGATACCTGGCCGAGTGTTTCGCCGGCCCAGGCGCGGGTCTGTGCTATCTGGCGGGCAAGGCGCGCCGCCGTGGCCGGATCAGGTACCTCGATCATCAGATCTCTCCCTTGAACACGATCGCGGCGGGGCCGCTGACCCAGAACGTGCTGCCGGTGCCGGCGGCATCGGGCCAGACGCTCAGCGGCGTCTCCGCCCGGTTGCTCACGGTGACCATTTCGTTCCCGGTGAGGCGGTGTGCTCGTGCGGCGGCGACGGCCGCGACCGCGCCGCTGCCGCACGACAGGGTCTCTGCCTCAACGCCGCGCTCGTAGGTCCGGATTCTCAGCGCGCCAGGGCCTGCGGCCTGCACGAAGCTCACGTTCGTCCCGGCCGGGGCGAAGCTGTCGTGATAACGGGTGCGGCGCCCCAGCCCTTCAACATTGACAGCATCGACATCGGTCACGAAGGTGACCGCGTGCTCGGTCCCGGTGTGAACCGAATCGAACTCGCAGCTCCGCCCGTCATCCTCGACGACCGCCGCGGCGCGCAGTACCGGGCCTGCTTCAGCTGTCACTGCCACCTGCGCGCCGCCCACCTCGGCGCGGTGCCTAACCCCGGTCATGACGAGGATGGTCTGGGTGTGCCCGTGGTCGGCGGCGGCGCACAAGGCGGCGCAGCGCAGCGCGTTCCCGCACATGCTCGCCTCGGACCCGTCCGGGTTGAGACAGCGCACCTCGTAGGCCGGCGGATCGCCGCCGAGCCGGGTACTGACCACCAGCCCGTCAGCGCCTATCCCGGTCTGGCGGGTGCACAGCTCGCGCGCCAGGCCGGGCAGGTCCGGGTGCTCAAGCGGCCCGTTGATGAAGACGAAGTCGTTACCTGCCCCGTGGACCTTGCGGAAATCCACGCAGATCCGGGGCCGGTCCGGAGTGGTAGCTAGCGCAGTGCTCGGCATCACGGCTCGTTCTCCCGTTTCGGGCTGGGACGCCTGCTCAGCGGACCTGCACGGGTTTCCCGCTGGTCCGGGTTAGCCAGGCGCGTGCCAGCTGGACTAGGACCAGTCCACCGCCACGCTGTGCTGTGCCATAGTGACAAGTAGGAACATCCGGGTACATGCAGCCGGGCTGCTGCTACACCGGGAGCAGCTGAGGTGAGGGCACGCACGTGATGCCGCGCGCTGACGGCCAGGCGTTGCGCGCCTGGCGCCGTTCACTCGGCTGGGACGTGCCGGAACTGGCACGTCGCCTGCGGCAAGCGGCGGCTGGAGGGCCCGTGCCCGCCCACGACAGCCTGGTCAGGATGATCCGCGGCTGGGAGTCCGGTCGGCACCGCATGTCCGAGCGGTATGAGCTGCTGTGCCGCACCGCTGGTTTCCGCGCGCCGCATCCAGCCAGCTACCAGGACGGCGGCCTGGCCGCGGCGGACGGCGCGGCCAGGCCCGGGCCAGCCTGGGACGCTGAGGGCGGGGCGGGAGAGGATGAAGACGTGGAGCGCCGGGAATTCCTCGCAGCTTCCGCCGGGCTGGCCGGCCTGCTAGCGGCACCGCCGCAGCTCGCCTGCCTCGCTGACGGCCGCAAGGTCGGCCAGACGATACCCGGCCTGCTGCGGCAGCGGCTCACCCGGTTACGCCGCCTCGATGACTACCTCGGCGGAACCGACACCTACCGGCTCTACCTCGCCGAACTCCAGGCGACCAGGACCCTCGCCGGGCAGGCGGCCTGCACCGGGGCAACCCGGGCGCAGCTGGTAGCGCTCATCAGTGAGCAAGCCCAGCAGGCCGGATGGGCCGCGTTCGACGCCGGCTGGCACGCAACCGCGACGGCGCTTTACCGGGAAAGTCTCACAGCCGCCAGGACGGCCGGCGATCAGGCGCTGGAGGCCAACGCGCTCGCCCTGCTCGCCTACCAGAACCTCACCACCGGCAGGCCCGCTGCCAGCGCCACCCTGGCCGAGGCATCCTGCCACGCAGCCGGGAAGACCGCGCCGCCGAGGGTCCGGGCGCTGCTCAACGAGCGGCGTGCCTGGGCAATCACCCACGAGGACGGAGGACGCAGCGAGACACCCGCCAGGCGAGCCCTCGACACCGCCGCGGCAGCCCTCAGCGACGACAGCACAGCACCGTCACCGGACTGGGCATCCTGGGCGGATCAGACCGAGCTCCAGGTCATGACCGGGCGCTGCCTGACCCGGCTCGGCCGCCCCGAGCAAGCCATACCCGTCCTGGAGACCGCGCTGAGCCGATTCGATGACCGGCAGGCCCGAGACAAAGCGCTGTACCTCACCTGGCTCGCCGAGGCGTGCATCGCCACCGGGGACATCGAGCAGGCCGCTGCTGTGACCGGGCAGGTGATCAGCCTGGCCAACGGGGTCGCGTCAGCACGACCAGCTCAGCGGATCACATTCCTGCTGCGCACCCTGCACGCCCGCTCGTCGGCACCATACGTGACCGACCTGGCCGACCGCGCGGCAGGGATCACCCCGGCGACGTGGCGCGAATAACCCACTCCACGTACGGCGGCGACCCGTCGGTGATCTCGACCGCCGTGACCTCGGGGTTCGGCCACGGATGCCGGGTCACGATGTGGTCCTGAAGCTCGGGGAACCGGTCGGCGGTGGTCTTGAAGAACACCTGCCATTCCTCCCCCTCCCCGTACTCGCCCTCATGCCAGAACGCCGACATCGCCGGGCCGAAAACCTGCCCGCCCGCCGCCAGCTTCGCACGCACGGCTGAATGAAGAAGGCCGGCCGCCTCATCACGGCTCCCAGCAGTGGTGGACACGAGCAGCAAGCCAGGCATGCGGTGAGCCTAGCCGATCACCCTTCACGCGCGTTCTGCCCCAGCACCGCAACACCGGCGCGGTCGTCACCGGGTGGGGCCGCGCGGCCGGGGCGGTCCCGTCTTGCGGGGTGGTCGCGGGGCGGCCTGGTCCGCGCCGTGCTGCCTGGGTTCGGGTCGGCGGCGGCGGTGAGGGCCAGCAGCCGGGCCTGAGCGCCGGTGATGGGGCCGATGCGGCTGAGGGTGGCGGGCCCGGCGGGGTCTCCCGTGAGAGCCCGCCAGGAGATGACCAGTTCCAGCAGGCCCGGTGTCGGGCGGCCGGGCTTCCCGCGCGGCAGCGGCTTGGAGGGTGGTCGGCCGGGCTGGCCGCCGGGGGGTGAGTGGCTGGCGGGGGGCGGGTCGCCGCGGGGTGGTGGCTGGCCGAGGAACGGGGGGATCTGGGCGGCGGTGCCGGGGATCGGCGGCCAGGCAGACGGCGGGCCGGAGGCGAACCGGCCGTCGTCCTCGTCGTCGTAAGCGTCGTAGACGTCGCCGGGATCGCCGGGCGGGGCCGGATCGGGCGGTCCTTCGTCGAGTGGGTCGTCATCTGGCGGCGTCGGCCCGGCCGGGCGGTGGTCGCCGGGGTGGCCCTCGCCGCCGTCGGGCGGATCGGCGTCAGGGCCGCCGGGCCTGGGGTCGTCTGAGCCAGACGCACCGGAATCAGGGCCGGCGGAGCCGCCGGACGCACGGTCCGGGTCGGGGTCGGGCTCACCGGGGTCACAGTCGGCGCGGCCGCCGGAGCCGGGATCAGAGTCCCCGGGGCCGCCTGAGCCAGAGCCACCGGGACCAGGGCCACCCGCGCCAGGGCCAGGGCGGGAGGGGCCGCTAGGGCCGGGGCCACCGGATGCTGGCCCGCCGTCGCCAGGCTTGCCGGGCGGGCCGGCGCCGGGCCCGGAGCTGCCGGGGCCAGGGCTGCCAGGGTCGTCTGAGCGGTCGGCGTCGGGGTCGGGGTCGGTCGGGCCGGCCGGGCCGGGGTCGCCGGCCGGCGGCGGGACCAGCGGCAGGGTGCCCAGCAGCAGCCCGATCAGCGCCACCGCCCGGAGGTAATCC
>JBOHCO010000628.1:0-1465 GCA_050698895.1 Streptosporangiaceae bacterium | reverse complement strand
CCGCCGGGACGCCGGGCGGGAGCGGGGGCCAGGCGCCGCTGTGGTGGGCGTCCGCGATCTCCGCGGGCGTCCCGGCGAAGGGCGGCTGGCCGGCCAGCGCCTGGTAGGCCACGACCCCCAGCGCGTACACGTCGCCCGCGGCGATGCCCCGGCCCCCCTCGAGCCGTTCCGGAGCCAGGTAGCCGGAGGTGCCCAGCACGGTTCCGGCCGAGGTGAGCGAGGCGGCCCCGGCGGCGAAGGAGATCCCGAAGTCGGTCAGCTTCACCAGCCCGTCCCGGCTGAGCAGGATGTTCTGCGGCTTGATGTCGCGGTGCACCAGGCCCGCCTCGTGGGCCGCGGCCAGCGCCTCGCCGGCCTGCGCGACGAGGTCCAGCACCTGGCCGGGCGGCAGCGGGCCGCCGTCCATGACCTGGGCCAGCGACGGGCCGTCCACGTACTCCATGACCAGGAACGGCGGATGGCCGGGCGCGGGCTCGTCGTAGTCGAAGACCCGGGCGATGCCGGCGTGCTCCAGTGAGCCGGCGTGCCGGGCCTCGGCCCGGAACCGGGCCAGAGTCTCGGCGTCCTGGGCGAACTCGGGCCGCAGCAGCTTGACCGCGACCGGGCGGGCCAGGACCAGGTCCGTGGCCCGCCACACCTCGCCGTAGCCGCCGACGGCGATTCGCTGCTCCAGCCGGTACCGCCCGGCCAGCGGCCCGGTGCTCAGGGGCCGCCCCAGTCGTCGCGCTGCTCGACGCGCTGCTGGCCGTCCGGCGTGGCGCGCACGTCGGTCCGGGTGGTGGTCCTGGTGCGCGAGGCCATGGCGATGATGGCCAGGCTGACGATGACCAGCACGATGCCGACGAGCAGCAGGATGTCGCCGATCTTGTGGATGTTGAAGCCGGAGGTATGCACCGTGACGGCGAACCTGAGGATCGCTCCGATGACGACCAGGACGACGCCGAACCCGGTGAGGCCGATGCCTGAAGTTCTGTTCATAGCCGTGCTCCGCTACCCCCCGCGCTGTGCTCCAACCATCGACGGGCTCCAGCCATCGACCGGCTCCAGCCATCGACGGGCTCCAGCCATCGTCAGGTGATCAGCGCCTCGGCCACGGTCGGGTAGATGCTCAGCACGTGGTCCAGGCCCAGCAGCCGCATGGTCCGGCGCACGTTACCCTCCTGCACGGCCAGCCGCAGCTCGATGTGCGCCGCGGAGGCTTCCTTGCTGGCCACCAGCAGCGTGCGTGCGCCCGAGGTGTCGCAGAAGGTGGTCACGGTCAGGTCGGCGACCACCACGCTGGCGCCGGGCCGGAAAGCCGCGCGCAGCTCATTTCCGACCTGCTCGGAATTGCTCAGGTCGATCTCGGCCGGAAGCGTAATGACCTGGGGCTGCCGGGCACGGGGATCAGTCACTGAGAACCACCTCCGTGCAAAACAGAAGACTGGCAGAGCCGGCATCCCACTGGCATCAGATGGAGCGCCGC
>JBOHCO010000627.1:0-1239 GCA_050698895.1 Streptosporangiaceae bacterium | reverse complement strand
GGCGCGGGGAGGGCGGCGCCTGGGCGGGCCGCGGAGCGGCGGCGCCCGTCCTGCGCTGGCGCGCCTGCTCCCTGGTGTCGACGTCGGTCTTCATCAGCTGGCTCCCCCGATTAAGCGGCTGTCCGGATACGTTCGGCGGCCCGCAGGCGGGCCGAGGCGGCCCGCGGGTTGGCGGTCAGTTCCTGCTCGTCCGGTCGTTCTGCGCCCCTGGTCAGGAGGCGGAACTGGGGCCTGCTGCCGGGCAGCGACACCGGCAGTCCCGGCGGGGTGGTGTCGGCCGAGCGCTCGGCCAGCGCCCGCTTGACGGCGCGGTCCTCCAGCGAGTGGTAGGCCAGCACCGCGAGCCGGCCCTGCACCGCGATCGCGGCACAGGCGGCCGGCAGCGCGCGGTGCAGCCGGTCCAGCTCGCCATTGACCTCGATGCGCAGCGCCTGGAAGGTCCGCTTGGCCGGGTTCCCGCCGGTGCGCCGGGCCGGGGCCGGGATGGAGTCGGCGACGATCTGGGCCAGCCGCCGCGTCGAGCGCAGCGGCTCCCGGTCCCGCTCCCGGACCAGCGCGTCGGCGATCCGGCGCGCGAAGCGCTCCTCGCCGTAGTCGCGCAGCACGCGGGCCAGCCGGTCGGCCGGGTAGGTGTTCACCACCTCGGCCGCCGTGAGCTCGCGCGAGGTGTCCATGCGCATGTCCAGCGGCGCGTCGTAGGAGTAAGCGAAGCCGCGCTCCGGGTCGTCCAGCTGCGGGGAGGAGACCCCCAGGTCGAACAGGATGCCCTGGACGCTGCGCAGGCCGAGCCGGGCCAGGATGGCGGGCAGCTCGTCGTAGAACGCCCGGACCAGCGTGACCCGGCCGGCGAAGTCGGTCAGCCGCTGCCGGGACTCATCGATCGCGGTCTCGTCGGCGTCGATGCCGACCAGGCTCAGGCCGGGGTGGGCGGCCAGCAGCGCGCGGGCGTGCCCGGCCCGGCCCAGGGTGGCGTCCACCAGGACCGCGCCCTCGGGCTCCAGCGCGGGGCCGAGCAGCGCGAGGACCCGGTCCCGCAGGACCGGCACGTGGCCGGCGGCCGCGTCGGCTGCGTCGGCTGCGCTCATCGGATCCCCTTCTTCCGCTCATGGCCTTGCTCGTTCGCACATATATTCGGCTGACAGTCCCCTTTGGACGTGATGCCCGGCCAGGCCCCCATCCGCGTGATGCGCGAACGGCCGTCGTGCCGCCTGGCGCCGGGGAAGTGGCGTCAGCCGGCCG
>JBOHCO010000626.1:0-6243 GCA_050698895.1 Streptosporangiaceae bacterium | reverse complement strand
CAGGCCGTGGTGGGCTTCGTGCTCGGGGTCGGGCTGCTGGTGGCCGGGGTGGCCATCAAGGACCTGTGGATCGGCGTAGCCGGCTTCGTGGTCATGCTGGCCTGCAGTATGTGGGCGCTGAGCAGCTACCGGCACATGACGGGGATCAGCACCGGCCGCGGGCTGGCCAGGGAACGGCAGGAACGCCGTGAGCACCGGGGCCGGGGCCGGGGCCGGGCGGCCCGGGCCCCCAGCCAGGGCATGATGGAGCGCCTGGAAGAGCGCTGGCGCCGCCGCCAGGAGCGCGACCGCTAACCGCGGGTCGCGCCGCCCGGCCGGGTCACGCCTTCCGGCCGGGTCACGCCGTCCGGCGTACCCGCGAGCCGGGCGCCGACCGCCGCAGCCGCATTCCCGCGGCATCCAGCCAGCCGAACACGTCCGGCGCCTGCCGCAGCGCCGCCAGCACCGGGGCCAGCGTCGAGGCCGGCAGCAGCCGGGCCCGCCAGCGCTGACCGGCGGTCGCGTTCAGCGCCACCGCCCGCCGCACCACCTGCTCGTCGGCGTGCAGCGTGGCGCCCGGCGCGGGGGTGCGGGCGTACCGGGCCCGCTCCTCGGCCCCGGCGATCCGGCCCAGGGCCTGCCGGGCGGGCTCGTCGAGCCGTCCGGCCTCGGCTACCCGCCGGGCCAGCGCGCGGGGTGACTCGCTGGTCGCGCCGTCCAGCCCGTAGTCGGCCAGCGTGCCGTTCAGCTCCCGCCAGGCCGCGTGCGCGCTGCCCAGATCGCTGCTGGCGGTCAGCCAGCGCCGCCGGCGGCTGGCCACCCTGGTCAGGGCGGGCGCCACGAGCAGCGCGGCGGCGACCAGGCCCACGACCAGGCCGACCGGGAACGAGGTCCCGCGGCCGGCGTGCTTGCCCGCGCCACCCGCGCCGCCGGCGACGTGCGGGCCGAGCCGGTTGTCCACGCCGCCCTGGTTGGCGCCCTTGGTGCTGGTCGTCGGGGGTGACGCGGTCTGCTGGCCGGGCGGCACGACGGGCGGTACCGACGCGGGGTAGTTCGGCCGGGTGGCGGTGCCCTGCGCGGCCGGCCCGCCCGGCGTCGGCTCGAACCGCGTCCAGCCCACGGTGGGGAAGTACAGCTCCGGCCAGGCGTGCGCGTCGGCCGTCGTGACCTTCCACACCCCGTGGCCGGCCCGGGTACCCGCCGTGTAGCCGACGGCGACCCGTGACGGGATGCCCAGGAGGCGGGACAGCACGGCCATCGCGAACGCGTACTGCTGGCAGAATCCCTGCCGGTCGCTGGTCAGGAAGGCCACCGTGCTGGTGGCGGCGCCGTGCAGCGCGTAGGTGAAGTTCCCGGTGCTGGTGAACCAGTTCTCCAGCGCCACCGCCTTGGCGAACGGCGTGTGCGCGCCGCTGGTGACCTGGCGCGCGATCCTCAGCAGCTCGGGCCGGTCCGGCCCGGGGTAGCTGAGGTACGGCTGGACGCGGGCGGGCAGCTGGTAATTGGTCGGCAGCACACTCTGGATTACCTCGGGCGTCTTGCTGGACACCGTGTACTGCAGTCCCGCGGCCGGGCGGTACCCGTACACCATCAGCGTCTGGTCGGTCTCCAGCCAGCCCGTGCCGGGCAGCTTCATGGTCTGCGGGGCGTACGGCACCGGCAGGTAGCTCAGGTAGCCCTTGCCGCCGGTCTTGTTCATGGTGATCGTGGTCGAGTCGGTGTTGTACGTGGTGGTCGCCGCGAGGCCCGGCACGGCCCGCATCTCCCCGCTGCCCACGGGGGTGGTGCGGCTGTGGCCGGGGAGCGTGAACTCCTGGCTCTCCGGGTCGTAGTTGTTGAGGACGTAGACCTGCAGGTACTGCTGGGACGGGCTCTGCGCCGTGGTGCGGTAGGTCAGCACCGGCTCCGCCGATGACGAGTCGAGCTGGCTGCGCATCTCGACCAGCGGCGAGGGCGGGGCCACGGAGGCCGCGCCGTGGCCCGTCGCCGCGCCGTGGCCGAAGATGCCGTGCTCGCGCAGGCCGGGCAGGATCAGCGGGAGGAAGATGGCGAATACCACCGCGGCCAGGCCGACGCGCCGTCCGGACGCGGCCAGCTGCCGGGTGTCCGGGCCCCGGCCCTCCTCGCCGTTAGCGGCCTCTTCCCAGACTGTGACCAGGCGGCCCCACAGCCGCAGCCGCTGCCGGCCGTCGGTGGCCAGCATGGCCAGGTAGCCCGTGATGCCCAGGCAGAACGCGAGCGTCAGCCCGACCGTCGCGTTCTTGACGTTGGTCGCGACGGGCACGCTGAACAGGACCAGCAGCGGCAGGCCCGCGACGGCCGGGCTGCGCAGCCGGACCGCCAGCAGGTCGGTGATGATCGCGACCAGGCCGATGCCGGCCGCCGCGATCAGCTCGATGCCGGCGATGCTCGGCACCGGCGGCGCGTAGTTGTGCTCGGCGTAGCCCGTCGAGGCGACGTTGGCCAGGAACCGCATCGAGCCCGTGGTCGGCACGATCCAGGCGAAGGAGTGCGCGCGGGCGAACACCAGGTTCAGGTAGAGCAGCAGTGCCGCCAGGTAGGTGACCAGGTCGGCCACCGCGGGCAGCAGCCGGCGCACCCCGGCGCTGGCCGCCACCACGGCCACGATGGCCAGCCCGATGACCCGCCGCGGCCAGCCCGGCCCCTCCAGCAGCGGCCCGACCGCGAGCAGCGTGAGCACGGTGGCCACCGCGGCCGCCGGGATCGGCCCGAGCCGGGTGGCCAGGCCGGCGCCGGCCACCACCAGGATCGCTCCGAGGCCCGCGTACAGCCAGCCGATCCCGTTGATGACGGTCAGCAGCGAGAAACTGGACAAGAACACGGCCAGCGCCGCGATCCAGGTCAGCCGGGGGTTCATCACACCGTCCTCAGGCTCGGGTCGGCCCCGTACGCGGCGGCCAGCCCGCCCGCCTGGTCAGCGAACCGGGGCAGCCGCTGCCAGGCCAGCGCCAGCGGCGTGCTCGCGTCGATGGTGACGACCCGCCAGCCGGCCGCCCGCAGCACCGCCGCCGCGGCCCGGGTTTCCTGCGGGGCGACGGGCTGCGGCCGGGGGATGGCCGGGCCGTCCGCCTGGCTGCCGTTCCCGCTGGCGCCCGGCGACGGCTGCTCGGACCAGCTCGACACGGCCAGCAGCAGCGCGATTCCCTGGCACTGATCCCGGCGGGCGGCCGCGAGCTGAGCGGCCGTTTCGTCGGACATGGTCCCGCAGACCGCCACGATCAGGCCGCCCTCGGCGCCCCGCATGGCGGCCAGCCCGCGGGACAGGTCGTGGTTGCCGGACGGCTTGATCACGGCCAGCGAGTCGAGCAGGACCTCCTCGAAGATCCCGCCGCTGTCCAGCGCCCCGCTGTCGGTGATGAGCTGGCCGTCCAGGCCTTCCCTGGCCACGTGCACGCCCACGGAGGCGGCGGCGCTGACAGCGAACTCGAACGACGAGGCCATCCCGGTGCCGAAGTGGCTGATCCGGCGGGTGTCGAGGAACAGCAGCGCCCGGTTGCGCCAGCGCTGCTCCTCGCGGCGCACCATCAGCTCGCCGTAGCGGGCCGTCGAGCGCCAGTGCACCCGGCGCAGTTCGTCGCCATTTCGGTAGGAGCGGGGGATGACATCGTCCTCGCCGGCCGCGGCCGCCGTGCGGGTCTTGCCGTCGCCGTCGCCGGCCCAGCTGCTGCTGACCACGGCGCGGGACAGGGGCACGATCTTGGGCGTCACGACCAGCGTGGACTTGGAGGAGAACGACCGGCCGACCTCGACCACGCCGAACGAGTCCGCGATGCGGATCTCCAGCGGGCCGATCTCGTACTTGCCGCGCAGGTCAGAGCGCAGCGTGTAGGTCAGCTCGCGGACCCCGCCGCGCTCGATGCCATCCAGGACGTACCGGGGCCGGGTGCCCAGCGCGTAGGGGACGGTGTCCTGGGCCAGCATGAGACCGGTGGGCAGCCGGGAGGCGTTCTCCAGCCGCAGGGTTACGGTCGTGGTGTGGCCGACGGGCACCTGGACCGGGCTGACGGACCGGGTGCAGCTCAGCCGGTACCGGGACCGCCCGGCGGCCAGCCGGGCCAGCATCGGCAGCGCGATCAGGAGGACCCCGACGCTGAGCAGCGCGCGCGTGCCCAGCAGCAGGCCCGCGAGCACCGTGGCGGCGCCTGCGGTCAGGAACGACGTACCGCGGGTGGTCAACCCGGCCAGTAGTGACGACCGCATCTGGGATTCCCTTTCCCCGCTGCCCTGTCCCAATGTATGTGGCTGACGTGGCCCTCGTCAGCCCAGCACAGGTGGCAAATCGGCGCTCCGGCTACCGGCCGGGCAGCGGCAGCCGCTCGATGATCTTGGCCAGGACCTTCTCCGGGAGCTGGCGGCCGACCATCGCCTCGGCCGTGGGCAGCAGCCGGTGCGCCAGCACCGGGATGGCCAGGGCCTGCAGGTCGTCGGGGATCACGAAGTCGCGCCCGTCCAGCGCCGCGTAGGCCTTGGCCGCCCGGAACAGGTGCAGCGCGGCCCGCGGGGAGGCGCCCAGCCGCAGTTCCGGCGACTGCCGGGTCGCGTTGACCAGGTCGATCACGTACTGCCTGATCTGCGGCGCGACGTGCACTCCGTGCACCGCCGCGACCAGGGCCCGCACGTCGCTGGCGTGCGCGGCCGGCTTGAGGTCATCCAGCGGCGAGGCCGCCCCGTGAGCCTCGATCATGGCCAGCTCGGCCTGGGCGTCGGGGTAGCCGATGGCGATCCGCGCGGTGAACCGGTCGCGCTGCGCCTCGGGCAGCGGGTAGGTGCCCTCCATCTCGACCGGGTTCTGCGTCGCGATCACCATGAACGGCGGCTCCAGCTGATAGGTGGCGCCATCCACGGTGACCTGCCGCTCCTCCATGCACTCCAGCAGGGCGGACTGGGTCTTGGGCGAGGCCCGGTTGATCTCGTCACCGAGCACGATGTTGGCGAAGATCGGGCCCGGCTTGAACTCGAACTCCCGGATCTCCTGGTTGAACGCGCTGACCCCGGTGATGTCGCTGGGGAGCAGGTCGGGAGTGAACTGAACCCGGCGGACCGAGCAGTCGATGGACCGGGCGAGCGCCTTGGCCAGCAGGGTCTTGCCCACGCCCGGCACGTCCTCGATGAGCACGTGCCCCTCGGCCAGCAAAACGGTGAGCGCCAGCCGGACGGCCATTGGCTTGCCCTCGATGACAGTCTCCACGGCGGTGGCGACGCGACGGGCGATCTCCCCCAGCTCGTCCAGGCTGAGCCCGACCGGGCGCCCAGTTTCCATCACCACATGTCCTCCCTGCGTCAGATTACGGCGCGTTCCCTCAGCCAGCCCGGAGGGCGCGGATCGCTGTTGCCCTAGCTCAATTGACATATCCGTGCGTTCAGACAGTACGTCGTGGGCGGCTATTGAGCGATCCCGCTCTGGTCTCGTCGGCATAACGGCATTGGCTCCACTGGGGATTCACTGGCCGCTCCACTTCACTCCACCCTCGCTGACCTCGCCTGTCATCCCTGCATCAGCCCTGCTTACGGCCCGGGAGTCGTTGACGGTGGTGGAGAGTGGAGTACAGTGGGGGACCGTGGGGCCAGGAAGCGTCAAGTGGTACCGCCAGTGGGGGATAGGGGAGGTGACTGCCGGTGTTCCTCGGCACTCACACGCCTCGCCTCGACGAGAAGGGCCGCTTGTTCCTGCCCGCCAAGTACCGCGAGGAGCTAGCCAGGGGGCTGGTGCTCACCAAGGGGCAGGAGCGCTGCCTGTACGTGTTCCCGCTGGCCGAGTTCGACCACATCACCGAGGCCCTGCGGCCCGGGCCGGGAGCGTCCAAGGCGGTGCGGGACTACAGCCGCGTGTTCTTTGCCAGCGCCTCCGACGAGATGCCTGACAAGCAGGGCCGGGTCACGATCCCGCCCGCCCTGCGCGAGTACGCCGGCCTGCAGCGCGACTGCGTGGTGATCGGCGCCAATACCCGGCTGGAGATCTGGGATTCCGAGTCCTGGACCAGCTACCTAGACCAGCAGGAAGACGCGTTCTCCGACGCATCTGAGGAGGTGCTGCCAGGAGTTCTGTAATCGGGCGCGTACCTGCGTACCACGCGCCCACCGGTGCCCGGCGAGGTCCCTACCCGCGGCGGGACGGCCGGCCGGCTGACGCCACTTCCCCGGCGCCAGGCGGCACGACGGCCGTTCGCGCATCACGCGGATGGGGGCCTGGCCGGGCATCACGTCCAAAGGGGACTGTCAGCCGAATATATGTGCGAACGAGCA
>JBOHCO010000625.1:0-1830 GCA_050698895.1 Streptosporangiaceae bacterium | reverse complement strand
GTAGGTGCGTCGGCGGTGATGACGTGGCCGGCGAGGGGGAACCACGCGGACAGTTCCAGCAGCATCGGCCCGATTTCTGGTATTTCATTGGTTTTCGCCGGTATTTCCCGGTCGGCGAGGACGATCGCGCCGCAGGCGGCGCGGCGGGCGGGGCCGGTGAGCGCGGCGGACAGCAGGAACAGGTCGCTGCCGTCGGGGCGGAGGGCGCCGCGGACTTCCTTGCCGTCGCAGGAGACCTGCGGGAGCAGGGCCGGGGCGGCGACGGGGAAGGTGGCCGGGCCCTTCTCCTCGGCTCTCGCGAGCCAGGCGCCGACGGCCCGGGACAGGGCCGGGGGGCTGACCAGGGGCGAGGATCCGGGTGACGGTCCGGCCGCACGGGGCGGCCCGGCAGCCTGGCGCCTCCAGCCCGGCCCGGGGAGCGTGCCGGATCCAGGCGATGATGCCGGCGAGGGTCTCGCAGCGGCCAGCATCGCCGCCGTGACCAGGGCCAGCACCGACGCGAGCGCGTAGCGGACGCCGCGGGGGTCACGGCGGTCGGCGACGGTCCTGAAGCAGTCCAGGATGCTGCCGGCAGATGCCTCCCGCAGCCTCCGGGCGTGTTCCAGCAGCTCCCGGCGGGCTTTCTCGGCCCGGAACTGCCGCCGCTGCTCCTCGGCGCGCCGATGGTCCGCCAGCCGCTCGGCCCTGCGGGCCCGGTCCGCCAGCGCCCGCCGCGCGGCCCGTGCCCTGCGGCCGGCGCGCCGCACCCGCCTGCTCTCCCGCACCAGCACGGCGCGGACGGTCTCCCCGGCCTCGGCGATCACCGCCTCGGACTGCATTTTGCCCCCCAAATTGACCCCGAAATGATCTCGGCTGGGCGACAGGTCACGACAAGCTGATCACAATAGTAGGTCAGTTCGACTTAGCCATTGAGAGCAGCAACCGCTCCCACTGACAACGACCAGCACCGGCTCGACAGGCACCAGACCGACGCCGCGCTGGCCAGGTAACCTGGCCCGGCATCCGGCAGCAGGTACTTTCGCAGTGCATGTATTCAGTCGGGCGGTCAAGCAGTTACCCCACCAACCAGACATCCTCGATAAGGTCTCAAGCTCGCGCCGATAAGGCCGTCGCCACTCATACTTGCGCTGTCGTGGCAGCCGGGGAAGCCCTTGGAGGGCTGCATCTGGTCAAGCATGTGCAGGAAGACCTGCTCGGTGACCATCCGCACGCCACGGTCGCGCGCCTGGCGCGCCTTGCCCGACTGGGGATGCGGATCCGCGGCCACCACCAGGGCGGTCTTGGCGCTGACCGACGACGTCACGCACGGGCCGGCTGACGCCGCCAGCTCCTCGATCTCCGATCGGCTCATAGTCATGTCTCCGGTGAACACAACCTGGTCGCCCTCCAGCAGACCGCCTGGTCGCGGTGCGGGCCCAGCGAGCCCACGATCGCGCGCGGCATCCAGGATGGCCAGGGTCTCGCTATCGGGGACGTCGAGCAGCTGGGCGACCTCCAGCAGATCGGCCCGCTCCGCGCTGGTGACGGTTCCGGTCCCGCCATGCGGCAGCGGCGACGTGTCCCACTTACAGGCGGTGCGCGGCAGCGCGCTGACGTCATCTGCCTGCGCCGGGCGGTGGCAGCCGCGTCGATAGTCAGCGTGACCGGATCAATCATCACGCCGTAGTCACGCTCGGCCGCAGTCACTGACACGAACCCGTTGCGGCGTCACTGCGACCCGTAGCCACCCCCGCCGCCGGCGTTACCAGGAGGCTGGGCGTCGGGGCTGGCTGTTATAAATGACATGCAGAACGCCAGTTATGACCCCTTGAGGAGTGCACGATCGTGATA